>CAZUEL010000001.1:0-10157 GCA_964619325.1 Candidatus Woesearchaeota archaeon
GCTAGCAACAGGAAAGTTCTGGAGTTATGCAAAGGGCATCCGAAGTTTTTATTCCCGGGGCTTGCCATCCACCCAGACAAAGTCCACTTGCTAACTGACAAGAAAATCGATGAGGAAATTAGTTTCATAAAAAAGCAAAAAAATCTTGTTTGCATCGGCGAGTGCGGGCTTGATTATTTGTGGGCTAAAAAGTCCGGCGATTACGAAAACGCAAAACGAAGACAGCAGGAAACCTTCCGCAAATTTATCGCACTCGCCGACAGTATGAAACTGCCTTTAAACATTCATTCAAGGCGCGCGGATTCTGTGGTTGTGAAAATCCTGAAAGAACTACGACCGAAAAAAGCAGTCCTGCACGGATTCTCCGGCTCGCTTGCGGAAGCAAAGGAGATGGTTGCACGCGGATATAAAATTGTAATCGGAACTAATTTATTCTTCTCCAATGAAACTAAGAGCTATGTTGAAGGCCTGCCCCTCGGTGCTTTTGTTTTGGAGACTGACTCGCCAGTGCAGGCCCCTGCCAGAGGGCAGCGCAACGAGCCGGCAAATGTTCAACTTGTAGTAAAAGAAATTGCGAGGCTGAAAAATATCAACAATGACGGTGTTATCGACACTACAAACAATAGCGTGAGAGCCATATTTGGCATTAAACCCTAAATGCTTTTCTAAACTTCCTGTTTTTTCTCAGATTTAGATACGCAAATGTGGCTAGCACGCCTGCTGCAAACGCCACAATTACAGCTGGCTGCAAGCCTACTGGCTTGCCTGCGAAGAACAATGCAGTGGGTGCACCAAATGTTGGCCTGACGCCGAAAATCGCGTTTCCGATCGCGGTTTCGCCATTGTAGCTCGCAGTTACTCGCAGCTTGTATGCTCCCTGCCCAACTGCTAGCGGGAGATTTATTTTACGCACTATACTAATTGCAGTTTCAATTGTTATTGTCTCCTCACCAACCGTGATTTGATTTTCATTCGCATCCACTACTGCGTACGACAAAAATGTATCTTTGTATTTCGGCAGGTTAAAATTTGTAATACGTATAGTTACCAAAAATGATTCGCCGGGTGCAATTTCTTCATAACCCTCGACGATCTGTACTAGCACCTCGAGCGATGGTTCTTTGATCTTTGTTGTCTTACCTAATCCAGAGCCACCGCCCCCTCCACTACTTTTAATACCTGCAGATATCGAGCCACCCCCGCCGGTAGGTGGTGCCTGTGGGGCCGCAGGCGGGCCGGGCAAGACTTTTATATTTACTTGCCCCGTGGCAATACCACTTACGTAATTATTTGAAACGCTTTGGCCAAAAACTAATATCGCTGCGATTATCACCGCGCCCGCAAGTACTACGGCAATGGCCTTTTTCATCTTCGTTTTTTAAATAGCGTTGTGCGACTTAAAAGAATTGCTATCAAAACTACAAGTGCCACCGCTAGCACCCAACTTATTTCGAAGCTCACTATTTTTATTTTTCCTGTTTTTATAGCAGTTTTGTTTTCATAGTCTAAAATACCTTTGATGTCGTATTCACCGGCCTCCAAACCATTCGCGTCTAAGAATATTGTTGAAATTCCATTTCCAAATGAGCCCACTAAAAACTCCTGGCCCTGTGTCTGTGCCACAACATCGCCGGCCTTCAGCAGCTCTACTCTCGGCACGACATGTTCTATCGGATCGTTCCACTCGCTCTCATATTGGATTAATATCTTACCTATTGAATTTTTCTTTATGTCATCACCGTTGACCTGCAATATGTTTATGTGCAACTCGCCTATCCTTAGTTGCCGCTCTATACTCGTCCTGACTCTATCATAATCTATCTCTGCCTTTGCATTGTACTTACCAGCCAGAATATTATTTGTTTTTATTTCGGTACTTAGTGTGGCAGTGCTCGCTGGCTCCAAATTAGAGTACGAGAGTATTGCTGTAGCTACCTTCTGGCCGCTAATGCTAACTAATTCTACGGCAGATGTTATGGTTTTTATTGTAGCGTTGCCGCGGTTTGTCAATCGCAAACTGATGGGTAACTGCTGACCGACTTTTACATCTGTCGCACTAAAATCATCTATTATAATATATTTACCCGGTATTGGAACTTCTATCAAAACAATTATCTCCGCACCTATGCGTGCGCCGACGAAGCCCGGGCGAGCAGTACTTTCAACCGCACCAATACGCAGTTTATGCTGGCCAGGTGTCAAGGCGTCCGTAAAATTAGTAGTAAAATAAAATTGCCTGATCTCTTTTGGTGCTAATCGTGCGCCTGTCGCGGATAACGTGGTGTATTTTGCGGCTTCCTTATCTCCATCGATGTAAAGATCTATGCCTCTTTCTGCATCGGGGTCATTTACAACAATAAATGCATATGTATCTGAAGAGTTTGGCTTGTAATTTATTTCAATTTTTGCGGGCCCTATACCTAGGGCGTGCGCGGCGCTTAGGCTAGCAACCAACATTAATAAAATAAGCATTATTTGTTTTATATTTACCATGTTTTACTTATTATGATGCAATCGACGCAGTTATTGTTACTGTTGACGTGAGATTTGCAGGTGGCTCGCCACCTGGAACAGTAACATTTACGTGGAGGAATAGCTGCGGCTTACGGTAGCTGAAATTAAACAGTTGCGGCAGGCCTGGTGCCACAGACGGAATATTCATCCAAGCAGTTTCATTTAGTGATGACGCAAACGTACCTGTGCAGTTACCGCCCCATGGAGTTACTTCTGGTGAGCTGAATCCCGACGCATTTCCGCACCTTGCTTGGAAATAAATGCTTGGATTTGCGATTGACTGCCAGAGCGTTGTGGCCGAAACGGTTAGATTGACATCCACATTCCCGGAGTTATTTATCACAAACGGCCCAGGCCTTCCATTGAGCGCTCCAAGTGTGCTGTTAAACTGTCCTGGCTGCAAGATGCCCATTTCTATTGTATTGTTAACCATCGTGATTTGTACTAACGTGGTAATATTAACATATGTCACTCCTGTTGCAGTGCCAGTTATTTGCGGCTGGCGGATTGTAAAAAATGCGAGTGCAGCAACTAGGAATAGTATAAATACTACTAGCACAGCAATATTCCTGTGGCCTACTCTTGTTTTACGGCGTCTCATCTTTTGTTTGCTCTCCTGCCGGCGAACCACCTGCTTGCAAATTCGTGCTATTTTGTGCTGCAACTACTTGGACTACAACATGGCCAACGGCTGCGTCTTCACTGTTCAAAACTATTTTCTGGCTGTCAAATTTATCCGCATAGATAAACGTGCCTGCGATGAACACTATGATCACTAGCATTACTATTGCCATCGCGGTTTCTCTTGCTATTTTCTTACCTCTTCTGCGCTTAGCCATGCCTGCCCCCCTTCAATCCGAGAATTTCCTTTACCTTTTCTCTGATTAATTCTTCCAGCTCGTCCTTCTTTGCAGCATCCGCTCCGGAGAGCTGGGACTGCATGTAAAACTCAAAACCCTTTGAGAACTTTAGGCCCCGTGCATCGCAGAACTTCTTGTATTGGTTGTAGAGGTCTGCATCTACAAACAGTGTTATTGCCTTTTTACCTTTGACAGACATCACTACACCTATTTATTAGTATTTATTAACATTTAGAACTATTTAAGGCTTACGCTTGAATATTCGGCGCCAAAACAAAGCTATAATATCTGCGGAAACTACGGCTAGAATTGCCACAATCAGCACATAATCTACTTTCATGCCCGCGAAAACATTTGCGGTGGCGCCACCAGTTATTCCAGAACCAAAACGTACCGACTTCTTAACAGAATTGCCTTCATAATAAATAACTACATCTGCCTTGTAATCATTGGCGGAGGCAAGCAATTTGCTTATCGGCGCGCTCAGGGTTTGTTTGCCGTTGGCTGGCACAACTTTGCTCGAAGTTGTAACGCTATCCCTGCCGGTATCTGCTTCTATGTTAGCTTCTGCATACGCTTCTATGCCTGCCCCACCATTATTCGCAACAGAGATGTCTAGCGTACCACCATCTGCGGTCTTTGTTATTGATACGCCAAGTAATTCTAGTTTTGCACTTTGCTGGCCCAAGCTTGCCTGCCTTGCAGAACTTGCTGCCGCGCTGCTGACTGTAACTCTGCTTTCCACAGCGACCATCGCGCCAACGCCATCGCCGGAGCTGACCTTTGTTGCCGCGCCGATTCGTGCGCTGCCGGACACTGGTGTGGCTGGCAAGGCGAGCTTGACATTCACTATGCGCTCTTCATTCGGCTTCAGCGCGAGCGAATTTGCTGGAAGCTGCACGTAATCTGCGAGGTCGCCTTTCACATACAGCGTTACATCAGCAGCTTTTGCGTCATTGTTTATCACGTGCAGTTCAAACTCGTTTACCGCATTTGGTGCAAATACAAAATCAGCCGTGCCTGGAGCGATTGCTATCGCCTCCGCAACTTGTGGCAGCAGGAGAAGTATGACTAGTAGCATAATACTAGCCATTGTTATTCTCGCTTTTTCTTTCATATTTAATACGCCGCTGCCGCGGTGAACGTCGCAACTGAAGTGAGGTTGGCCGGCGGTTCTCCCTGCGGGACGGTTATGTTTATGTGAACCTGAATTTCATCGTTGTAATCAGTAAAGTTCGTCATGTTCGCGACCATGGTTGGCGAGCCAGTTAATGGTATGTTTGTAAATGTAGCAATCAACTCTCTAACTACATCCCTTACAGAATTTGTTTCGTTTACAATTGATTTGAATTGATAGTAAATGCTTGGGTTAGAAACTGCCTGGAACAGGTTGCCTGCCCCTATGGTTGTGTTAACCGCGAAGTTGCCTGTGTTGTTTATGATAAACGGCAGTGGCCGCGCATCCAATGCAGTTGTTGTTGAGTTGAACTGGCCTGGCGCCAAAATTCCAGTTAGTATCGGCGTGTTCGCGATCGTGATGCTTATTGTTTTCAGCAGCGAGAAGTTCAGCTGACCTGTTGTTGCATTGTTTCCGGATGTATCGTTAATTATAATGCGCCAGCCGATGTTCACACCGCCTTCCAAACTATAATTAGACCAAATGAAACTGGCATGCGCGCTTGTGCCAGATAATGTGAGTGGCGAGCCGTATTTTCCATTCCATGTAACCCAGCTGCCAGACTCATTAGTTTCGAGGAACGCGTTTGTCAAGCCGGTTTCATCTGCAACATTCGCGGATAAATTCAAAGTACCAAACTGTGAGGCTGAGTTTGCGCTCTGGGCCTGCGTATCCCAGGTTGGCGGTGTTACATCTCCGCCAGCCGGCGGATTTAAGTAAATAAAATTTGCTACCAAATTATAACTCGCTGTTGATGTATTTCCACCCTGCTGGCCAACCACGAGATTGTAAGACGCAGTGCTTGCGTTGCCACCACCTTGGTCTGACAGGACAAGCAGATTGTAAGAAGGAGTTGTGACTGTTTCAGCACTTGCCAACACTATTAAGAAACTGGTTGTTGCCAGAAAAATAATTGATAATAAATATTTGATGTTTCGCATTTTGATTACCAGGTCCAGACCATTACTGAGCCGTTGTTGCCTGCACCACCACTGCCGCCAGTGACGCCTGCGCCACCGCCGCCTCCTCCTCCCCCTGGCCAGCCGCCAGTACCACCAGTGCCGCCCACAGCGCTCGCACCGCACCACGAGCCGCCACCACCACCACCCTCGCCAGCGAACGCGCCATTGTCATTGACAGTATTATTGTTGATAGATTTACCAACACTAGCATTTTGTTGGTCGGCTTGACCATTGCCTGACGTGCCGATTCCAGCGCCACCTCCGCCACCAGTGTTATACCCAAACGCTCCGCCAACTCCGCCAGTCGAGTTCACGTTACCTGTTGTGCAGCCGCCACCGCTTCCTCCGCCACCACCACCATGGATCGCCTGCCCGCCGGCAAGGCCTGCACCAGTTGCCGGCCCGCCCGCACCGGAAGCACCGCCCCACTCTGCTGCGTTGCCAGCGGTAGCCAAAGCCCCGCCGGCTGTGCCCTGGCCTGCGATTCCTTTAGCACCAGAAGCCGCGGATGGTGCGCCGCCAGTTGATGTTGATGCGTTGCCGCCCATTCCGCCACCTCCGCCACCAGCAGTAGCTGTTGTTGAAGTAGGCGCTACGCCGCCACCACCACCATGTGCAGCCAGATATCCACCAAAGTCAGATGTTCCGCCGTTCCCGCCATTAGCACCGGCTGCGCCGCCAGCTCCAGCAACGCCAACAGTAACGCTAACAGTTGGCGGCAGATTCGCGGTGTGGAACATGCCATACACTACCGCACCGCCTCCACCACCCGTGCCTCCTGGCCTTGCAGCGCCTACTGCCGCACTTCGCCCGCCACTACCACCACCTCCAGCGCCAACAACCACAACATAAACCATTGCATAGCCTGGCAGGTTTGTCCATGTGAACTTTCCATTTCCAGTTATCTTATAATATGTAAAATTTGTTGCATTTGCGGCGGCGCCGCTTGCGTCCGCACCGCAGGAAGGTGTTCCATTTGTGCCTATGCCTGTAAGTTTGTTTGTGCCTTCGCAAGTCAGCGCACGCACGCCACCATGCGCACCTGCCGCGGGATTTGGCAGTTGCGTGGCAGCAACTGACCCAGAAATATCAGTGAATGCTGGCTGCGTGGATGATGGTACGCCACTTGTTGAAATTGTATTAATCCACTGGTTTGCTACCGCAGCATAAGATCGTATGCCGCCCAGCGTTGTTGCAGATGGATTTGGAAGCTGCGTGTCTGCTACGCTGCCAGAGATATCAGTGAATGCTGGCTGGGCAGCTACCGGTACTCCATCAGTTCCAATAGACGTCAGGAACTTGGTTGCCGCTGAAGCAAGTGACTTTATGCCGCCCAGTGTTGTTGATGTAGGGGTTGGCAAAACGCCGGCAGGCAAAATCCCAAAGCCTACTGATGTTGCGTTTATACCACCAGTTTCATTTACAACCAATCCACCAACATGTGTAAAATTGCCTTTGAGATAAAGCGGCTCGCCGCTGGAAATGTTCAGCGGACCAAGAGCGATTTGTGTATACGGCGTACGATGAAGGCCACTGGCATTTATCTGAAAAATAATCCTGCCACTCGGGTCCCTTAACTGAAATGCTCCTACGCCTGACTGGCCAGTCATATTAAGCAACGTTATGTTAAACGTATCTCCGATAAAATTAAATGCCGCTGCGCCTATTGAACCAGTAACAACCTGCATTAATTTTGTCCCGGTTTTGTTTGCGATAACAAACAGCTCCTCCCCAATATTAACCGAAGAAGTTATATTAACTGGCCCGGAGAAGTTTGTCGGTAACAGTAGTCCTCGTGTCTGATTTGCAAAGCGCTCCGCATTCTCTGCATAAAGTGCGGGCGACAACAACACTCTGGGAGTTGCGGTCACATTATCAATACTTATCTCTATAAAATATGTAGCATTGCCATTTAGCGCAGAAACATCAAACTGCGGGAATATTCTGCCATTCGCATCCGTTGTCGCAAGTATCGTGCCGTGGGCGAAATGCGGATTGCCACCTGTCAGCTGGTCAAAAAAAGTTACGTTGACACCGACTTGCTTGCTTGTTTGCAGCACATTAGCAGAGTTTCGAACCTCGAGTGGAATTGTTATGTTGCCTGAGCGGGCACTTACCGCGGGTATGATTGCAGCTACCGCCAATATAAAAATCACTATGAGACAAATCTGCTTCATACTGGCCATACCTACCTCAAAGTTAACAACACATTAGAATTTATAAAGATTATGCCGTAGTCAGCCAATGTACGGTGTAGTGTCGCTGCCCTTCGCTTTTTGCATCTCCGAAGCTTCCTTGGCTTGCGTCAAAAGGTCTTTGATTTTTTCTTCTATCTCGCCTGCGCGCTGGAGCAGCGGCTTGTAATCAACATCCAGCCCGAGATATTTATCAAGAATTTCAATAATCTTTGCTGCGGCTTTGTTGTCCGGCAGTTTTGAGTGCGTCTCCGCAAACAGGAAGGTCGCCTTGATTTCTTTGGATAATTTTGTAAGGAGCGCGCCCGAAGCACCCAGGATAATTCCCTCTTTCAGCGGCGAGACACCGACCTGCTGAAACATTTTTGACTTTGTATCATCTGTTGTGAAATAGTATGCGTTAGCCTCCTCGTTTTCCTCATCGGTGCCGATGCCCTCGATGCTGATTATTTCTTTTGCATTGAGTTTTTTGTAGAGAAAAATCATCGCAGACGCGATGTCCCACTCCATCCCGTTTATGCCGGCAATCGCTTCCAAGATTACCAAATGGTGCTTGTCATCGTATAAAATATCAATTGGCGGAATCACCCGCTTGCCATGTACAATCGCCATCGGTGCCAACTCTGGCCCCCAGATTCTGCCGATCGGCCGCGTTTTGAGGTGGTCTATTAAATATTCAGATGCAATTGTCGAGACAAAACCGAAACCTGGAAAGCCGTCGATGATGGTAACCTTTTGTGGTTTCTCAACGAGCTCAATCTTCATTTTTACCCCTGCAAACTGAGATTAGCGAAAACGCCAGCTTTCGCTTTATTTCTACCAATTCTATTTTCATTTCTTTTCCTCCCTAGTGTTTATGGTTTCTAAGTTCTTCAAATTTAAATGTTAGTTCAAACAACTTTTTGTCCATCCTATCAACTTTTGTATAAAGTTTTAACAAGAATCCAACCAACGCGCCGACCGCAAGCTGGTCAATAGTTGGCGAGTTTCCAAATATTCTTAATATAAATAGAATTATTGTTATTATGATAATTGCCCAAACCAGCCAATCCAGCAACTCATCTTTGTCCATCATACTCCCTGCGACACCAGCACGTAAATTAAGAGCAACAGCGATAGAATTATTAATATTACAAATTGCCAATCAGTTTTGTGCTCAATTTTCATTGGTGGCCCGGTAGCCTATTTGAGATTGTTATTTTAAAGCCTTTGCAATTGAAGAAAGAGTTAAATATTCTGGCAGGCAAGCGTGTTTATGGCTGCTAAATGCATAAACAAGAAATTAACAAAAATGCAATACCAAGTGCTGTGCGAGAGTGCCACCGAAAAGCCTTTTACCGGAAAACTTTTGTACAATAAAAAATCTGGTACTTACATTTGTGCCAACTGCCGCACGCCATTGTTCAAATCAGACACGAAGTTTGACTCCGGTTCTGGCTGGCCATCCTTCTACAAAGCAAGCAATGTAAAGGAGAAGCTGGACTTTAGCGCTGGCCTGCCGCGCACCGAGGTCACTTGCAAGAAGTGTGGCGGGCATCTCGGCCACGTCTTCAGGGACGCGCCACAGACTCCAACAGGAATGAGGTACTGCATCAACTCTGCTGCGTTAAATTTCAAAGGGTGGAAAAAGAAACACATATAAATCCATATATATGCTGAGATATGCATTTCCGGACGTGGATATTAGAGAAAACAATTAGCGAAACATTTATAAATGGGCAATACTATCGCCAAATAGTGATTTTTGGTGACCAACGCAAGTTGGCCTCGCGAACGTAAGTTCGCGTTGAAGCCAGATCTCACACCTCCAACTCGGGCTCGCGCAAGCGGGCCCTTTTACTAATTTCTGGCACAAACCTTTTAAACCACATTTATGCAGATTTGACCGCTAGCGGTCAAAGTGGCAGGGCAACACCCGATCCCGTTTCGATCTCGGAAGTTAACACGCCCGAAATATGATTTCGGTCTATTTCAGCGTGGCTGAAAGCCTGCCAACGTTTTGGCTTGTACTGCGTCGTACGCGGGAACACCAGAGAGCTGCTGGCATTCAATACTTTTTTATACTTTGAAATTTATTTAGCTTCATGGCCAAGAGTTTCCTTGCGGTTGTTCTTGTAATCGTCCTTGTAGCCAGCGCGGTCTATGTGGCCGGCCTCGGCGATGACCTGCTGAAAATCACAGGCAATGCAGTAAAGAGTTTGGTTGGCGATAAATTAACCAATGCGGAAAAAGCTGCCGCGGAAAAGCTTGGCAGCACAATCGGCGATGACAAACTCAGAATCAACCTGACGAATCCGCTGACCGGCGATGCGATAGAATATTCGTGCGAAAAGGGAATAAAATAGCTCGCAGCAACCGAAACATTTATATAGCACTTGCTATGTTATTATAGCATATGCTACAAAAATATGCCACATATAGGATACTGCGAATATTCTTCGATTCTCCT
>CAZUEL010000001.1:10167-61557 GCA_964619325.1 Candidatus Woesearchaeota archaeon
AGGATTGATAATAAAAGAAAAGAAAGGAATTTACCCAACATACAAAGCCAACAGAGAGGGCGAATTATTTAAAGAGTATAAGAAATCATACATCCTGCTTGTGATTAAACAAACTGGATTGGCGGGCCATATTTATGATTTATGCCAGCCGGATGTGATTGTTTTATTCGGCTCCAGCTCAAAGGGCGAGGATATAGAGACAAGCGATATTGATCTATTCATACAAGCGCCAGAAAAAAAGATTAATCTCTCATCGTATGAGAAAAAGCTCAATCGAAAAATAAATTTATTTTTTGAAGAAAACTTTTCGCGCCTGAGCAAAGAATTAAAAAATAATGTTATAAACGGAATAATATTAAAAGGCTATTTGAAGGTGTTTTAAGAAAATGGATTTGATAAAAATAACTCCGGATAAGGAACGGGCGAGGAATATTTTGAACATGATAGCTTTAATCGAAGAGAGAGTAAAATTGCAAAATGCCGAAAAAATGGCAGCCTTAATTATTTCAGATTATTACGAAATAATCAAGGAGCTAATCACGGCGATTCTTTTGGTTGATGGATACAAAACGCTTAGCCACAAAGATTTGATTGATTATGTTAAAGAAAATTACAAAGAGTTTTCCCAACACGAAATTTCTGTTCTAGACAATTTAAGAATTTTAAGAAACAGGATTGCATATGAGGGATTTAACATAGAAAAACCATACTTTAGCAGAAATGAATCTTTATTTAAGTCAATTATTATAAAATTAAGAAAAATTTTGGAGGAAAAGCAAAGTTAAATGCGCGCGCCCATAAAAAATAACATCCGCCGCAACCAAGACCCAAAGCTCCAGCAGATTGCCAGAGAGAGAATTGACATTCTGTTTAGAGAGGCAAAGCTAAATCCAGAGTACGCGAACCGTTATGTATTTCTTGCGCGGAAGATTGCGATGAAACTCAACGTGAAAATCCCGAAGGAGTACAAGATGCGCTACTGCCACAAGTGTTACAAATATTTTTCCGGAAATAATTTTTCCGTCAGGACAAACGCAAAGACGAAAGCAGTTGAGTACAAGTGCCTTAATTGCAAACACGTTAATCGGTATGGATATGCAAGGGAGAAAAAAGTTAATTAAGTATTTGCAAGCTGTAAAATTTCTCTTGGCGAGAGTGATAATACTTCTTGCATGCGTTTTTCTAAAGAATCGTAGTGTGTGCCCAATACATCTTTTAAGTGCCTGCGGAATAAAATTTCAAACGAGACTGCGCCATACTCTGTGAGCATTGGCGAAGCAGGCTGCTCGCCACGGCTGCCATCGCCACGCAATAATCGACGGCTGACCATGTTTTCAAAATCAATTTGTAGTTGTTCATCGTACGGTCCGAAAACTCGTCCGGCAAATTTATAGCCTGTCGTAAACCCACATTCAGCAAGATATTTTTCTATTATCGCAATCATATGGTGTTTATCCCAACTACCTAGGCTTTTTCCAATGGAATCTACAAAATTATAAAACCAAAGCAAAAATTCCTCTTTATTGAGCGCTTGCATAAGCATGTAAATAATTTAGACTTAATAAATCTTATTATGCTAGGGAGAAAGCTGCACGATAGTATTTTTATTTAATTCCAAAAATTCCTTCTTCCACCTGTAATTTTCAAACAGCGAATCATCCCGCTTGCCAGTGAAACAAAGCCCACCGCACCTCTTCGGACTTTCATTGAAATCTTTAATAATAGTAATTTTCATTTTGTTGTATGAAAATAAAACACAAGTTATTAATCTTTGTCTTCACATTTGCAGTCGTGTTTGGCGTCTGGTTTTTATATCAAAACTTTTCCGGCATCACTGGCGCCGCAGTTGCAGAAAATAAAATTATTCCGTCGGAAGAGGGCGCGCCAGTCCAGGTTTACTTCTGCCCGCGGGATAACTGCGCCGAGAAATTAGTTGGGTTACTTGCCGGTGCGCAGTCGGTGGACTGCGCGATTTACGATTTAACGCTGCCGGATGTGAAAGCCGCCCTGAACAAAACAAATTATAGATTAGTCGTTGATCAAGCAAATGCAAAATACGTGAAAAATATGAATTACAAAACAAATTCCGGCGCAAGTGGATTGATGCACAATAAGTTCTGTGTGTTTGGCAATCAAACTGTTCTGACTGGCTCATTCAACCCAACAAATAAACAAAACACAGTTGACAATAACAATATGATTATAATTAGTTCAAAATATTTGGTAGAGAACTACAATGCAGAGTTTGAAGAGCTATGGGCTAGCCAGTTCGCTACCGGCAATCCAGTAAAATATCCGAAGATAATTTACAACGGCGAGATGATTGAGAATTATTTCTGCCCGGACGATGACTGCACCTCGCGCCTGATTGAAACTTTATCCGGGGCGCAGGCAGAAATAAAGTTTTTGGTTTACGCGTTTACGGAAAATAAAATTGGCGACTTGCTGCTAAGTAAAGTAAAAAAAAATATTTCTGTGCGCGGCGTGTTTGACAAGTCGCAGTCATACTCGCAGTACTCAGAATTTGCAAGGCTGAACGGGACCGCAGACGTGCGGGTTGAGAACTCCAAGGGCCTGCTGCACCACAAGGTTTTCATAATTGACCAAAAGATTGTGGCGACCGGTTCTTTTAACCCAACCCTGTCAGCAAACACAAAGAACGATGAGAACCTGCTGATAATCCACAGCCCAGCGGTTGCAGAAAAGTATTTAGAGGAATTTGAGTTTGTGTGGAAGAATGAAACTGCTTAATGTAAAAGTAAAGCCAAATGCTCGTGAGACGAAAGTTATTTCTCAGTCTAGCAATGAGTTAGTTATTGCAGTCCACGCGCCGCCCGAAGATAATAAGGCAAACATCGAGCTGATTAAATTTCTTTCAAGGAAGTTTGGGGCGGAGGTGAGGATTGTGAGGGGGCTGAAGGGCAGGAATAAGGTTGTTGAAATACAATAAATAATTGCGCATTATAATTCTTGATAAGAGCATCCGTCTTTATCATATTTAATATTTTTAATTAATGTTCTATTTAACACATCATCCATTACCCAATATCTGTGCCTATCTAAATAAAAATATTTATTTTTGTATTTAGTAGTTCCAAGCTTAAAAAATTCTTCGTTTCCTTCTTTAGCAATGGCTTTGCTGAGCGCCGCATAAAGTTTTTTATTCCATTGTTTAATAAAATATTCATGTGGTGCAATTCTCTCATACGTTTTTGCGATCTGCCAATATTGTTTTTCAATTTCTTTTTTCAAATATACAAGTTCTTTGGCAGATAAGCTTGCTCGCGCCATTTTATTTTGATTCGGTTTGTAATTGTTTTTTAATCCACAGTAGAACAGCAAAAAATTTATCTTTTGCCCTGCTATCTGCGAGCGCGCCGAGCGGTAATACGAGCGAATTGTAATTATTAATATTTTTAATATCTGAGTCGACCTTGGCGCCAGCAATAGATTTTAATTGTTTTAATATTTCAATTCGTTTTTCGGGCATATCAAACGGAGCCGGTGCTGTGCTTTTTCTATGGTTAGTTACGTGATGGGGCGCATTCCAAGTAATTTCTGCATCGCCAGTTATTGAAAATGGGCAAAACCATGTTTTTTTATTGGCATAAAACACAGGAATGAAACCACCGCGCTGGCTTGTGCTCCAGCTAATCTCAATACTATTTTTTTCAGCCCAATCAATTATCTGCTGTGCGGCAGTTACTTCTTTATTGCCGAACTTTTCTTCTAAGTGCTGTTTAAATGATTCCCAGTCCCAGTGCTTTCCAGCACTAGGTGATTTTATATCTTTTTTAACTTCATCACCATATAATTTCGGAATTATGATTTCATAAGAATCATATTTATAATATTCCAATTGAACTGCATAAATGCTAAACTTACTTTTTTGATTGATATAAACAATTAAATCTTTTAGTGCATCATCTATTTTATCCATTATTATTACTAATTTTATATTACCTTGTTCAAAATTTGTTCTTATTTTATCGATAATTATTTTGATTTGTTCTTCATCGATTTTGAAAAAATCTTTTACTTTTTCTTCATTAATTTTTATTTTAAGGTCATCAAAATCGCCGTGGCGCCATAGTGATGCACCATAATCTAAGGTCTGAGCAACAGCCTCTCTCCGATCAGAGTTTTTATATAATTTAGTTTCGACAACGTAAATATCCCCATCATTGTCAATGGCTAAAGCGTCGATTGGGCCAGATTCTGTTGAAAATTCTCTTGCTACTACGAAAAGCCTCTTATCTTCATCTATTTCGTAGATTGGAATTGACTCCGGATTATCATGGATGTATTTTTGCATATAACTTTCTTTCTCAAAACCCAATTTTTTAATCACTTGCGTTCCTTTTCCATTTTTAGTTATTATTATTGCCATTTTATCTTCTTTAATACCTAAACTTTCTTCTCAATCTCGTCCTTAACTTGATTTACAAAAGCATCAAGCTTAATTCCGAATTGCACCCTTGCAGTCCCCCGCTTCCTGACAGCAACCGTTCCTCTCTCCTCTTCCTTATCACCAATAACTAAAATGTACGGCACTTTTTCCAGCTCGGCTGCGCGGACTTTATATTCAACGGTGTTGTTTGAATAATCTGCTTCCACACGCACGCTGGCATTAAATAATTCCTTCTCAACCTTCTGGCAGGCCGGAATATTTCTGTCAGTAAATGATAGGACCTTCGCTTGCACGGGAGCAAGCCACAGGGGGAAAGCGCCGGCATAGTTCTCGATCAAAATACCAATAAATCTTTCAAGTGAGCCATATATTACTCTGTGAACTACCACCGGAGTCCGCTCTTTATTTTCTTTGTCAACATATTTTAGGTTAAACCGCTTTGGCTGCTGGAAATCAAGCTGCGCCGTGCCCATCTGCCACTCGCGGCCAATCGCATCGGTCATCAATATATCTATCTTTGGCCCATAGAATGCGCCATCGCCTTCGGCTATCGAGTAATTGCCCTTGCCAGCACGCTTTTCCAGTATTCTTTTTAGCGCTGCCTCTGCGTCATTCCAAGTCTTAACATCACCCATAAACTTCTCAGGTCTCGTGCCTAACCTGAGTTTGTATTTCATGCCAAAAATTCCGTAAAATAATTCGGCAATTTCAAAAATATTATCATATTCCTGCTCTATCTGGTCTTCAGAAATAAAATTGTGTGAGTCGTCCTGCCTAAATTCGCGAACTCTTAGTAATCCATTCAACGCACCAGAGGCCTCATACCTATGCAAGATATCCGTATCCGAAAATCTTAACGGCAGCTCCCTGTAACTCCTTGCCTTGCTGCCAAAAACTATCATCGCGTTTGGGCAGTTCATCGCTTTTACGCCGTAAATTTCATTCTTGCCCAAATCCGCAATAAACATATCGTTGCGATAATGCTCCCAGTGGCCCGATTTTTCCCAGAGCTCTTTTTTATTTATCAGCGGCGTTGATATCTCCTTATAGCCGCGCTTAGCGTGCTCCTGCCTCCAGAAATTTATCAGCTCGTTGAGAATTACCATTCCCTTTGGCAACCAATACGGCATGCCTGGCGCGGTCTCGTGGAACATGAACAGCTCATGCCTCGGCCCAAGTATTCTGTGATTGCGCTTCTCTGCTTCCTCACGAAGTTTCAAAAAGTTATCCAGCTCTTTCTGGCTCGGGAAAGAAATTCCGTAAATCCTTTGCAGCTGGCCCTTGTTTGAATCGCCGCGCCAGTACGCGCCTGCGATTGATAAAAGTTTTACAACTCCAATTTGCCCAGTGTTCTGAACTACCGGATTATTGCACAAATCATAAAAATTTCCGTGCTTGTGGAAACTGACTTTATCTTCCTTAACATCATTCTTCAAAATGTCTAATTTAAATTGTTCCTTCGCTAATAATTTTTCTGCCTCCTTGCGCGAGAGGAAGACGTGCTCATACTTTGAATCGTCTTTGATTATTTTTTTCATCACGTCTTCAATTTTTTTCAAATCGGCTTCGGCAAATGGCTCTTTCTTGTCAAAGTCGTAGTAGAAACCATCATCTATAGCAGGCCCGATTCCTAACTTGGTGTCAGGCCACAATCTTTTGACAGCATCCGCAAGAATGTGCGAGCTGGAGTGCCAGTAGGCCAGCTTTCCTTCCGCGTCCGCGAACTTCAAAATCTTGATTGTTGCATCTTCGTTGATTGGGTCTGGCAGGTCTTGGAGCTTATCGTTGACTTTTATTGCTAACGCCTCCTTCAAAAGCTTCTGGGAGATTTGTTTTGCTATCTCAAGGCCGGTGATGCCTTTTGGATATTCTTTACTAGTGCCATCGGGGAAAGTGAGTTTTATTTTAGCTGCCTTAGCCATAATAGTAGTTGGCGCTATGTGTTTTAAATAGTTTGGGTGTGGTAGATGGGTGACGTGGGCGGACAGAAACTTATTTAAGGTTAACTAATCCTGATTTTTGATGGGCGAACAAGACTTAACTCATTATTTTAACTGCAGAAGTAGGGAGCTGAGCATTGCCACAACTGGTGCGGGCGCAACTGCACAAATGTTATCAGGGTTTGGCACTCTCAAACTAGCACTATATTGCCAACATTATGGAGGGGGCTTGATACTAGATTTAACCCCAAAACAGCTAAAAGCAGCAACAGGTTTAGACAGTTTGGCGCAGCCAACCGGCCAACGCGGCAGTTTGGAAGATTGGGCTAATGAAGTTGCTCGCAAAATTCCAGCAGCGCAACAAGTATTAAGCTGGGTAAAAGTAAATTCTGCCCAAATTAAAACACATTCTGCAGGTAGGCCTGCCATTGATTGGGATTAGTTTTGTTTAGCCAATAAATTATTTGATTCTATATTTCTTCGTAAGCTTTATTAATACACTTGTCTAATAAATAGGCAACTGAAGCCGAAAATACAAATCGGATTTAGTACAAAAGCTAGAATGGTAAAAACCGCCATATTGCACTCAATAGAAAGGTTTAAATAAGACATTTGTCTAACATATTAGAACAGCGTTCCGAATTTGAAGCGTTGTTATGTTCGCAAAGCACGGTGCTTTGCGACGCAAGCTGAGCACAGCTCAGCTGCGCCTCGCCCGCGGAGGCGGGCTCTGGTATGGCAGGCCGTCCACCAAAAGCAAACCAAAAGATTCTGAAGAAGCTCATGGAAGCGCTAGCCAGCAACCCGGAAGGCCTGTGGGTGCGTGAGCTAGCCCGCATCACAAAACTGGACAAGTCCACCGTCTCGCTCTACCTGAGGAAGTGGCTCTGGGAGGATTTGGAAATCTTCCACGGCAGTCCAAAACCGTTCAAGCTAGTCAGGCTGAAAGCGTATAAGCATGACGAGTCTGGACACGGAATGAAAGCAGTTACTAGTGAAGAAGCGGTGGCGAGCTACATCGGCTAGCAAACAATTTTTAAACCTATTTACTGCAGCAAATCGATGTCAGATGTCAATGTGAGTGTGATAATCCCATTTTACAACGCAGCACCTACGTTAGAGCGAGCCATAAATTCCGCATTTGCACAGAGGTTTCGGGGTACATTTGAAATTATTTTAGTGGATGATCACTCTACAGATGGATCTCGCGGATTTGCAAAAGGACTTTTGGAAAAACAGCCCGAAAAAGTAAAGCGGTTTCGCCATCAAGTGAACCGCGGCCTAGCTGCAGCCAAAAACACAGGTATGCACTCTGCAAGAGGCCTGCGGATAATGTTTCTCGATGCAGATGATGAAATCGCGCCAAACCTAATAGCAACACTCTACGCCGCGCTGCAGCAAAATCCAGGCGTTTCATATGTCTGGCCGACCTACCACATATTAACTGAACATGGCGATACTATCCGACAGCAATCAGAAAGAAATGGTTCTGGTGTCCTCTTCCGGAGGGCTGAATTATTTGAAGTCGGCTTTTTCAACGAAGATCTCACTATTGGCGAAGAGGCGGATATGTACAAGCGTATGGATGCCGCTGGCCTCAAAGGCATACACGTGCCTGCTGCAACATATTATTACTACCAAACCCCAAACTCACTTACCCGCTCAAATGGCCGGCCTAAGTAAACCTTATAAATTCTTTTAGATTTCACTTTACATGCCAACAGTCCCAAATGTGTGGTGGTTGAAAATCAGGATGTTCCTGCTAGTTGTAGTGCTGTTTGGCATAATTTATGGACTTGTTTCTGCAGTTAGTTTTTATCTCGGCATTTCAAACTTTATTTTCTACGGCGTGCTCGCCATTGGAATGATGCTGCTGCAATACTTGATCGGCCCAAAAATTGTTGAGTGGTCAATGGGTGTGAAATATGTTTCTGAAAAAGAGGAGCCTGAACTGCATGCAATGGTTGAAAGGCTCGCGAAGAAGTCAGGTATTCCAAAACCGCGCGTTGGAATTTCAAGCCTGCAACTCCCAAACGCATTTGCATTTGGCCGCTGGGCCTCAGACGGGCGAATCTGTTTCACCCAGGGAATTTTGGATTTACTAAGTAAAAAAGAATTGGAAGCGGTTGCTGGACATGAATTGTCACACCTCAAGCATCGCGATGTCGCAGTCATAACTTTGATCTCTGTCATTCCGATGATTGCATGGTACGTCGCATGGAATTTGATGTGGTCGCGCAGCGATAACAGGAGCAACGCCGCGGCCATTGGTATTTTTGCGTTTATACTTTATTTTGTAACTAATCTTTTGGTTTTGTATGCCTCCCGCATTCGCGAGTACTATGCAGATGCCGGCTCGGTCGCGCTGGGGAATGAGCCGCACTCCCTCGCATCTGCTCTGTTCAAATTGGTTTACGGCGCGGCAAAATCCTCGCCACAGCAACTGAAACGCGTGGAAGGCATGAAAGCCTTTTTCGCAAATGACATCTCGCGGGCGCACCACGATATTCAGGAGCTGGCCGCGCTGGATTTGGACAAGAGCGGGCATATCGACGCTGAAGAGCTGGTACGCCTCAGTGAAAGGCACATCAAGCTGTCCGGTCTTGACAGGATGATGGAGCTGATGAGCACACACCCGAACATGCTGAAGAGGATTAAAGTTCTGAGTGGGATGAAGTAATAAAATAATCTTATGGTTGCGTAATGGAAAAACAAACATTCCTTATTATTGGTATAATCTCTTTACTAATTACCATATCAGGCTTCGCCGCTGCGTTTTTCAACCAGCTGGCCTCGCTTCTTCTCATCGCAGTCGGTGGTATAATTTTCTGGCTTTTGCTCAGAAAGGCTAAAAAGGAGGCTTGGTTCGGAAAGCCCACAACATGAAAGTCACAATCAAAACCTGGGGCTGTTCTGCATCACAATCCGACAGTGAAATTATGGCGGGCCTGCTTGCACAGGCTGGCCATGAATTAGTTGAGGATGAAAATTCTGCTGAGATTGTTATTGCAAACACCTGCACCGTAAAACACAGGGTTGAGATTGACGAGCTAAAAGAAATCAGCAGGTTAAAATCCAAAAACAAAAAGGTAATTGCAACTGGCTGTCTCGTGCAAGACAAACAGCACCTACACAAATTTGATGGGATTTCCTATGTTGGATTGAACAGTCAGGATGAAATTGCAAAATATGTTGGTGAAGTTGTGCGCGGAGAAGTTGTGCAGGTTTTCTCAGGCAAAAAGTTAGACCGCGCTGGCCTGCCGCGACTGAGAAAAAATCGGGCAATTGAAACGGTTCAGATTTTGCAGGGCTGCCTGTCAAACTGCACATTCTGCGCCACGAAATTGGCGAAGGGTAATACTTACTCATTCTCAGAGCAAAGAATTCTCGCGCAGTCGGAGTCCGCTATCAAGGCAGGCTGCAAAGAGATTTGGTTAACATCGCAAGACAATGGCACGTATGGCATCGATCGCAAGACAAATATTGCAAATCTTTTAGAAAAGATCTGTAAAATTAATGGAAATTTTTTCATCAGAAATGGAATGTCAAATCCACAATGGATTAAAAAGTTTCAGAAAGAATTAATCGCTGCGTACAAAAATGAAAAGCTGTTTAAGTTCCTGCACATTCCAGTCCAATCCGGCAGTGATAAAATTTTGAAAGATATGAACCGCGGCTACACAATTGGGGATTTCAAGAAAATTATTGAAGAGTTTAGAAAAAATATCCCAGAACTTACCATTTGCACTGATATTATTTGCGGCTTCCCGACCGAAACAGAAGAGGATTTTAAAGAAACAATCGAATGCCTAAACTGGCTGCAACCTGATGCGATAAACATCTCGCAGTTCTGGCCGCGCCCCGGCACCAAAGCAGCTGAACTGGAGCAGCTTTCGGGGGCAGAGAAAAAGGAGAGAAGCAGAAAGCTGACAAAACTCTGTGATGAAATTACTTTTGAAAAGAATAAAAAATGGATTGGCAGAACTTGCAAAGCAGTAGTTGATGAGCAGAACGAGGATGGGACTTTTGTGGCCCGCAACGCAAGCTACAAGCCGATTTTGCTGAAAGGTAACTTAATGTTAGGAGATTTCGTGACCACAACAATTAAAAACGCAGAAACGAAGTACCTGGTTGGAGAATTGTGAAATGGGGCGGCAATCAAACAATAAGCGGAAGCAAAGGCAGCAAAGAAGAAAGCGGTAGGCTTAAAAGATTTTCTGATTTATTTTAGGTCGAGGTGTAGATTTGAGAATTTTGGTCACTGGAGCCGGCGGATTTATGGGTTCGCATCTCGTGGATACGCTTGCAGATGCAGGCCACGAGGTGCATGGTACATACTACGGTTCTGTAAATTTAGTTAATGAGATAAAAAATAGGGCGAATCTAGTGCAATGTGACGTTAGTAATTTCCCAATTGTGCGCAGGCTGATTGCGGAAGTCATGCCGGAGCAGATTTACCACCTTGCTGCCCAGTCCTACCCAACAAAATCGTGGCAGGACCCTTGGGATACAATCCAGACAAACATAACTGGGACTGCAAATGTGTTTGAATCAATTAAAGAATTAAAATTAAAGTGCCGCGTCCTGGTGGCTGGCTCGTCAGCACAGTACGGCTTTGTTGATGCGAAGGATGTTCCGGTCAAAGAGACGCACCCGATGAAGCCGCTGCACCCATACGGCGTCAGTAAAGTCGCGCAAGAGGGATTAACACACCAATACTGGAAAAACTTTGGAATAGATGGTTTCACGATGCGCATCTTCAATACGACTGGCCCGCGAAAGACGGGTGATGTGTGCGCAGACTTTACAAAACAGCTTGCGGCGATAGATTTAGGTTTGCAAGCACCAGTAATTAAAGTTGGAAATTTGGAGACAAAGCGCGCGATTACAGATGTTCGCGATGAGATTCGCGGTTTCGTGCTGGCAATGGAAAAAGCCAAAGCGGGAGAGGCGTACAACATCTCGGGCTCGCATGCATACTTGATTAAAGATATTTTAGAAACTGCGATCTCGTTCTGCAAAATAAAACCAAAAGTTGAAGTCGATACGAAGCTGCTCAGGCCGACTGATGAGACAATAATATTCGGTGATTCCTCAAAATTAATCGCGGAGACAGGCTGGCAGCCAGCGATAGCACTAGAAAAGACATTAAAAGATATGCTGGAGTGGTGGAAAAATAAATTGTCCACAACAATAGCAAGAACAGGGGAAATTAAATGATAGCTCCCTCACGATTTTACAGCGAGTACATGCGTGCTTCTGCTGCGATGGGAATACCGCCGCGCGCGCTGGAATTTCAAACAAGGCTTTTGTTGCCTTCGACACCACAGGGAATGCCGATTATGTTAGTAGCAAATCCACATAA
Source organism: Candidatus Woesearchaeota archaeon (assembly GCA_964619325.1). Lineage (GTDB taxonomy): Archaea > Nanobdellota > Nanobdellia > UBA10117 > UBA10117 > CAZUEL01. The sequence continues at coordinate 21,884 of CAZUEL010000001.1, forward strand.
AGAAACGCGGCCGTACGCTGCACCAACTCAACAGGCGATGCGGGTAGAAGGGTGTTTTTTGGATGCAGAACTGGAAAGAATGTCTGGGGGTGATGGGATAGGGATGTTTGCAGGCCAGTTTCCGCCCTATCAAGTTTTGCCAAACAGATACCCGTTTGGGCCAACGCACGTGGTGCTGGCACACAACCGCCATTCGAAGAAGCCCGCGTCTGTTCCAACACTAAATGAGTTAGCCACACTAGACAGATTTTCCAGCGAGGCTGGCTGTCCAGTTTGGCGCAATGTGCTTGGCACAAACGCATCTGCACCATACCACGAACATGCGCACGCAATGAAAGATTACATCGTTTTTCCGGTCTCTTTGATGCAAGTCATTGGCGACAGCGATGGCGCCGGCCACCTGATAGATTTTCCCGGCCAGCATGCAGTTTTCTACGGGCCAGACAGAGTTGCGGCTGCACATGGACTGATGCAACGGCTTCAGGGAGCTACTCACCCCAGCAAGGAGATACAGCAGTACGGATTATTCCCGTTTGCAACCCTAATAGCTGCGGGTAGGATATTTGTTGCTCCGGTAAGAACGCCGCAGATATCACAGCAGCATAGGGTTGGCGCAGGTGAATTATTTGGCTATCACGCCGCGCCGGTGGAAACACTTGAACGCGCCACATACAGTGATGTTCGCGGTGGAATTGCGCGCGTTTTATTCCCCAACAACGATGCGAGATTTAATTTGTATACACTTTTACGCCGGTAGCGGGGTATAGGAACACTTAAAAGATTTTTGCATGATGTATTGTTGGCTGGAGTAAAACAAATAGATTTAGGCGCGTATCGCGGCGCAAGGGTTTGGGCATATGTCGTACGATACGATAGCAGAGGTTTATCGCGTTCACTTGAATTGTATATGCCCCGCGAGCCAAAGCGCGAGGTTTCGTTGGATATAATTTTAGGTGGTCATAAAAAAGATGTGCGCATCTCAACATGGGACGTCCAGGTAACGCTACCGCCACCACATGTTGAGCAACGGGCAGGCCAGCCACCAAAAATCACGGTGCGTGTTGAGTACGCTTCCGCAGTTTTAACAAGTGCAGCGGTATCTGGCGGGCGAACAATAGTCTACTTGAATCGTGAATGTAGGTAAGATTAGCATAAATGTTAAAAATCCTTCTCTTGCTAAATTATTATGAAAATTAAAACTGCATTAGTTTTAGTTGGTGGGCTTGGCACGCGGCTAAGAGTGGTAACAGAGGATAAGCTGCCAAAACCGATGGTCGAAGTCAATAAGCTGCCCTTCCTCGAGCATCTCGTGCTGCGGCTCAAGTCGCTTGGGATTTCGGAAATTATTTTTGCGACTGGCCATTTACACGAAAAAATAGAAAATTATTTTGGCGATGGCTCAAAATTTGGCATACAAATAAAATACTCGCGCGAGCTCGAGCCGCTAGGCACTGGCGGCGCGCTGAAATTTGCACAGAAATTTATTGGAGAAAAATTCCTGATGGTTAATGGCGATACATACTTCGACGGTAGTCTGGATTTGACGGAGCAAGCCCATAAAAAATATGGGGGTGTCGGTACACTAACGTTGACGTCAAAAGAAATAACAAAAGATTTTGGTCTCGTAATAACTGATGGAAACAAGGTACTTCGTTTTGTTGAGAAAGGTAACGTAATCCAAGGCGAAAACAAAATAAGTGTCGGCTACTATATATTAGAGCCAGAGATTTTCAACTATCTGCCCGCGGGAAGGAGCTCAATAGAACGAGACATATTTCCAAAACTTGTGGCAGAGGGCAAGCTGTTCGCGGCTTCTGTGGCAGGCCGGCACGTGGATATCGGAACGCCGGAGGGTTATGAAGAATTCAAGCGCTACGTAAGTAATAAAAGCGTTTCGCAATAAAAATATTTATGCTATCGGTCATAATAACAACGTTCTGCGAGCCAAACATACGCATGGCAATCAATGCTGTGCTGGAGCAGAAAATCCCTGATGACTTTGAACTGATAGTCGCCGCGCCGGATGTTGAAACCGAAAATCTTGTTACAGCATACAAAAAAACTTATCCGCAGATAAGATATTTCAAAGACCCTGGCCGCGGAAAGAGTTTTGCGCTGAATGTATTATTCAAAGAAGTTCGCGGCGATATTCTGATTTTTACGGATGGTGATGTTGTTTTAGGGAAAAACTCGGTAAAACGCATTTTGAAATACTTTTCTGATCCGGCGGTTGGTGTTGTGAGCGGCAGGCCGGTGCCATCAAACAGCAGAAACAATTTGTTTGGCTACTGGGCGCACCTTTTGTTTGAAGCTGGGGCGCATTCAATTAGAAAAAAACTATTTTCGCAGGAGAAGTTTTTAGAAGCATCAGGTTATTTGCTGGCAATTCGTGCCAATATTATCAACGAGATTCCGCTTGATGTCGCGGAGGATGCAATAATTCCATATTTATTCTGGAAGCGCGGCTACAAAATTGCCTACGCAGAAGATGCAGAAGTTTTTGTAAAGAGCGCAGATAATTTCCGGGATTTTGTAAAACAGCGTGTCCGCACGGCAAAGGCGCATGAAACACTAACAAAATACGCGCCGGACTTCCCGCGCGTGAAAAGCCTCTGGAACGAAATAATTTTTGGCTGGCATCCCGCGCTTAGCTACCCAAAAACTCCGCGTGAGTTGCTGTGGACGCTCGCGCTTTTTCCGGCAAGGCTATACATCTGGGCGCGTGTGCACTACGAGCATAAAATAAAAAGAAAGCAGTATAATGATGCTTGGGAGCGCGTAGAAAGTACAAAAAAATAAAATTAAAAAACTATTAATCCAGATGCACCAAGCTGACCTTGCGCACAACTGGCCTCCAGACTTGTGCTGGCAACCAGGCTGGCCTGTCTGATGGGGCAGATGATTTTTTTCGCGAACCCTTAAATGAGTGTAACCTGTCCGTTCCGCGCTCTCGGAGCTTGATGTCCGTGAACCCGCGGGTTGCGGCTTTTAGTGCTGCTCTTCTTGGCGAGCTGCCTGTAAACACGTGGTCGGTTTCCTTGCTGCCTTGTACCAATACAAAATATCTTGTCATGTTTGTCCTCCAACGCTCTTTCACGAGGAGTGAGATTTATAAGCTTTACTAAATTGATGGCCTGCCGACTGGTGCGCCCTGGCCTTCACGCGAGCGGTAATTATTAGAAAACCCCGGTACTCCAGAGCGAACGACCTGCATAACTGCAACCCTTGTTGGGTCAATCAAAACTGATGGTGTGCTGCCAGAGCGAAGTTCGATATACGCGCAGCCGGCCCGTTCAACAAAGCCTGCAAATATTCCAAACACTGGGTCGCCAAGCCGATCCTCTAAAACAAAGTGTAAAACATCGCCGCGATTCGCGTGGCGATTTACATCCGCAAGAACTGGATGTTCTCTTAGTTGCACCCTTACCCACTCTGACCAAATATAATCTGGCATACTATGGCGTGCACCAATAAACTTTTAAGATTTGCCATAGGTGCTGTGATATGGCTTCCGAATTAATATTTTATCCGGCAGTGTTCATTGGCCTTTTCACAACAATATTTTTCTTGATAACTTTTTTCGCTGACTTCAATCGACCACAGCGAGACCCAACTCTCCGGCCGAAAGTAACGGTGTGTGTGCCATGCTGGAACGATGCTGATACAATCGGGCGGACAATACAATCTTTATTGGAGCTGGACTACCCAAAAGACAAACTGGAAATTATCGTCGTCGAAAACAACAAATCAACCGATGGCACTTACGAAGAGGCAAAAAAATACGAAAAGTTTGGTGTGAAGGTTTTCTCAATCAAAGAGGGTGGCAAGGGCCGCGCGATGAATTTTGCGATTACAAAAGCAACGGGCGAAATATTTGGCGGCTTGGATTCAGATTCGTACGTCACACCGGACGCACTGAAAAAGATGGTTGAACTTTTCGCGGATCCAAAAGTGATGGCAGTCACACCAACACTGAAAGTCTACCAACCAAAAACAATATGGCAGCATGTCCAAGCAGTAGAATATTTGTATGGTATATTTTTGAAAAAAGTTTTTGCGCTTCTGGATAGTGTTTATGTCACGCCAGGACCGTTTTCAATGTATCGCAAAGAGTTCTTTGATAAGTTTGGTGGCTACGAACATAACAACATAACTGAAGACATTGAAGTTTCACTGCGGATACAAAGCCAGCATTACAGAATTGAAAATGCAATGGATGCAAACGTATACACTTCATCGCCGCAGAAATTTTTCCCACTGTTGCGCCAGAGAGTGCGCTGGCAACTTGGTTTGATTGAAAATCTGCCACGCCACAAAAATCTCTTTAGTTTGGAGTACGGCGCCCTCGGGCTTTTTGTGTTGCCTCTTGCAGTCTACTCAATCGTTTTTGTAATATCTGCTTTTTCTTACACGCTGTACGAATTAATACACTCAAGCCTGCAGCAGTTCGCCGCGGCTGTGGCTGTAAATTTTGACTTGTTGGGCTTGATAAAAATAAGCGACTCGCACACGTTTTATCTTTTGCCGAACATAATAAGCGCACTAAACATAATGCTTATTTTGATGAGCCTAGTCTTTCTATACATCGCTGCAAAATATTCGCACGAAAATACTAAGATATTGTTTTCATATCCGTTTTATTACGTACTTTATTTTAGTGTGTATGCAATATGGTGGTTAGCCACACTCTGGCAAAAATTATTCGGCAAAGAACTAAGGTTTGGTGGCGTTGTCTGGCGCAATAGCTGGAGGAACGCCTTGTTTAATAAGAGTTAGAAAGATTTATAATACTTTGTGCCACAAAGCCTATATGCCATATTCAACAGATGGATACATACCGCCCACAGCGCGCCCCGCACCAGAAGTTATCCCGCGCGACATGAGCGGTGGCGTTCGTCCAGTACTTTCCCTAAAGGACGTACGAGTCGGCGACAGAGTTGCAGTCAGTGTAATACCAGGACATTTTGTTTCGGTAGATGATCTTCCGCGTAAGTGGGGAAATATAACTGAAATTTCTCCCGAAAACAACCGCTTTAGAATATCGCCATTCGCCAATAAAACATTATAAAGATTGTTGCCAATCGGCTGGGAGATTGATGTGGTAGCACATACAGTTCATGGAGTTTTATCCAACTATGGTTACATGGGTACAAACAGATACGTTTCTTAAGATTTAGTTTGTTGCAGCACCGCAGCTAATCTTTTTGCATTCTGCAGTCCCTCGTGCTTCTTGCCGGCAATCACAACTGTCGGCACCGTTGTTATATCATTCTCTGTTTTCAAAATCTTGATTGCGGACAAATCTAAGTCAACATCAAACGAGTAAATCATCAGCTTCTGATTCAGCGTTTTCTGGTAGAGCAGCGCGACGCCCTGCTCGCCACAGCCATCGCAGTTATTATTTGAGTAGAAGTACAACGCTGGCACGAAATCTGTGCCGCAGTTTTTGTTTGTGGCCTTGATTGCCAGCCAGTGCTTTATCTCAAGCAGCGAGTAATATTTTTTCAGATTTGCTAATTCTTCGGTTCTGGACTGCTTCTCCAAAAAGTCTATCTTCGGCCCAAGCTGTTCCATTCGCTTGGCGAGCTCTTCAAGGCTCGCTGAGCTGCACGGGCTCTCTGACAGAAGCTGTGATTCTATCTCCAGACTGACTGTATCAACTTGCAGTTCATCTTGTGTGGCCTGCAGCTGCGATATTTTTGACTGGAACAGTTGTGCGCCAAGCAGGAAGCCAACTATAAATATAATCACAGAAATGAACGCGGACAGCACGAGCCGGAACACTAGGCGCCCCATTACAACCGAATCCCTAACAGATGCATCCCAAGCTTATCGGCCGCGAGTATCAAGTCATTCACCGTCTTGCCGACGATGTGGACGCAGTTGCTGTCATAACTTATGGATGTATAGTTAGCAAGCGCCAGTGTGATAACTGTTGTGGTTTGGGCTGCATCTGCGCATGTTTTTATTGGAACGGTGGGGTTTATCGGATTAGAGTCGCGCAGGAATGCTGCAGTCGTTGGTATGTTGTACAAGCTCAGGACGCGAGAGATTTCTGCTGACGCAACACCAAAGTAACCGAGGTCTGGCTGGTTCGGGTCGAATACTATGTATGTTTTTGTTGCTGTTGCCAGCGAGTTTACCGCGCCGTCCGATAGGTAGATATTTTTTGCATTTCGCGGGTCTAATCTGAATTCGATTGGTATCAGCTTGCCGCCCAGCGTTACCTGAGTCGCGAACGTGCCCTGCGGCAGCGCGTAGAATGTATAGCCGGAAACTTGGATTGCGCTTTTGTCTTCCTTTTGGGTGGGGTTTGTGAAATTGCCGTAGCCGAAACCAATTGCAGAACCTCCAAATACGATTACCACGAGAACAACAAAGAGCTTTATCCATAACTTTTTCTTCTTGTCCTGCTTCTCCCTATTCTGAATCTGCGGGAGATTTGTAACCGTCTGTGGATTTATCGGCTGCTGGCTTTCATCCATACTAACACCTCAAACTGTAATATTTAGGGCAGCAAAAGGAATTTAAAGCTTTTTACGTGCCTTCCTCAAACCCTTCCAGATATTTTTTCTGCTCTGCTGTTAGATTGTCAATAGCAATGCCCATCGTTGCCAGCTTGATTTGCGCGACCTCCTCGTCCTGGCCTGCAGGGATTTTGTACACCTGCGGCGCCAGCTTTCCGCGGTTCTTTGCCAGCCACAAAATTGATAAGAATTGATTTGCAAACGACATGTCCATCACTTCTGACGGGTGGCCTTCTGCTGCGGCTAGGTTGACAAGCCTGCCCTCAGCGAGCAAGAATAATTTATTTCCATTCTGCAATGTGTACTCGACATTGTCTTTCCGAATTTCGCGCTTTGACTTCGCAATCTTTTCTAGCGCGGCGGCATCAATCTCCAGGTTGAAGTGGCCGGAGTTTGCGAGGACTGCGCCATTTTTCATCGAGCCGAAATGTTTTTCTGTAATTATGTTTTTGCAGCCGGTTGTTGTTATGAAAATGTCGCCAACCCTTGCTGCTTCGTGCATTGGCATTACCTTGAAGCCCTCCATTCTCGCGCGCAGTGCATTAATTGGGTTGACTTCTGTTATTATTACATCTGCACCCATGCCTTTCGCACGCATCGCCACGCCATGGCCGCAGTGGCCGTAGCCGGCAACGACAATATTTTTTCCAGCGAGCATTATATTTGTGGCGCGTTTTATTCCATCCAACGTGGATTCGCCAGTCCCATAGACGTTATCGAAGTCCCACTTTGTTATAGCATCCGAGACAGCGACAACTGGATATTTCAGCATCTTTGCGTTCGCCATTGCTTTAATTCTGTTGATTCCAGTTGTTGTCTCCTCACAGCCGCCGATAATATCTTTTACAAGCTCTGGAAACTTCTGGTGAATTGTGAAAACTAGGTCCGCACCATCATCAATTGTTAGGTGTGGCTTTGATTTCAGGGTTTGCTCGACGCACCAATAATACTCCTCGGATGAAAGACCGCGCCACGCGTAAATGTCTACTCCATCCGCCGCCAATGCGGCAGCGACATCATCCTGTGTTGACAATGGATTGCAGCCAGACCATGCTGTTTGTGCGCCCGCCGCGTGCAATGCACGAACTAGGACTGCAGTCTCCTTTGTCACATGCAAACAGCCTGCAATCCTCAGGCCAGCCAGTGGTTTTGCCTGCTCAAATCTTTTTTTGAGTTCCATCAAGACGGGCATTCTTGATTCTGCCCACTCTATTTTCAACTTTCCTTGGGCCGCCAGGCCTGCGTTTAATATCTTGGCCATCCGCAGTTTGAATTAGAAAGAATTATAAATGTTTCTGCAAAACTGAAATATGCCAATTGAAGTTAAATGGGCGTACGATTCTAGGAACTTAACTCCAGTTGGGTCGGAACTTGTGCTAAGACAAACTCTCGGCGGCAGGCCTGCGCCAGTAATTTTAGTTTATTGCGAAGCCGCAACACCACAATTCACGCCGCCAGCCAGCGATGGGAAAGCAGATTCATGGTGCCCAGACTGTGCACAGAACGCGCCGCAATTGCAACGGTTCATTTCTGAAATACGTGGGCAGGAAAAAGATGTCACATTGGTAAGAACAATTGCCAGCTTCAGCAAGAGTGACTGGAAATATATTGATGGATCGCCGCACATGTATAATCCATTCCGGCGCAGGCCATGGAATGAGTATGGCAATCCTGCCGGCCTGCCATTCGCGGTTGCCGCAGAGATTCACGGGGGCGAGCTATTTGTGACATATTTGGAAAGAAATCCAACGTACGATAACTTGCTGGCATTATTAGGAAATGCAGCACAAAGGGCAAGCACGTTTAATCAAACTTAATATTTGTATCTAATAATTTGGGCGCGTTCGGCCCGCGGAGGTTTAGAAGCATGTGCCCTTGGAATTGGTCAGAGTGATAGAGGCAATACATAATCCCTGTCCTGAACTTTTTGTTTGTTTTGTCCATCAACGCGCTAAGCTTTTTCAAATCCTGCTCAGTGACGTGGATCTTGCCTAAATCCATATCTATTTCGGTCGCATCACTGAAAATGAGCTTGTATTTTATCTTTCCATATAATTTTAGTTTTGTTTTTGCAAACTCTTTCAGCAGGAAACCGAGAAATTTTTTGTTTGCGAATGGCTCTTTTTTATTGAGTGGCATAAAACTAAAATGCAATTATACTATAAAAATGCATGTGTACGTAAATTAACTCGCCGGTGGTTTAATTGCTTCTGCAATTCTGCGCTCAAGAGGGTTAGTTGGTGTTGTTAAATTTAAGCTTAATATGCCAGCTAACTCTGCTGCATACACTCTTTCGCCTGTCATAATCCAAACTAGATATGAAGGGTATCCGCCCGAATGCCATAACCCAACTTCGTAGTGACCATACCCGCATCTACAACAGATAATGCTACTTGTCCGTCATGCACCAAATGCCAAAGACGTGGTGTTCGTTCCACCCACGATCCCTGCGCCGCCGCTTTAATAGCTTCTTCAATAGCTTGTTCGGAAACAGGCTGCATGAACAAATTAGTGTGACAAAACTTTTAAACCTTTGTATGCGAATACATATACCAGCTATGTAATTTTATGTGCGTGTTTAAGCTTTTAAACAATAATTATTTATCTTGCTCATGCCAATCATAAACTTCCTGTTCCAGTATGCAGAGCATTTCGGATACCTGGCGGTCTATGGCCTAATAACTGGCAGCAGCTTTGGCCTGCCAATCCCGGAGGATGCCACTTTACTTGTCGCTGGCTATGCCGCAAGCCAGCATTTTATCAAGCTCCCGTTCCTAATGATTGTCGCGGTGCTTGGCATTCTGACTGGAGACAATCTTGGCTACTGGCTCGGCCGCAGGCATGCCGACGACATACAGAACTTCCTATTCAGGCACGGCCATAAAATATTTCTAACGCCAGAGAAGGTGAACAAAATCTACCTGACTTTCAGAAAACACCCGGACTGGACAATTTTCCTCTCCCGGTTTGTGGTGGGTTTGCGGTTCATCGCCCCCCTGATTGCCGGCTCCTCAGGGATGAAGTGGCGCGAGTTCTTCCTCTTCAATTTAATTGGCGCAGTGCTTGTTGGCACTCTGATACCGTTGGGAGGTTGGTACTTCGGGCAGAACCTCGGAATGATTTCAAAATTTGTAAAGGATTTTTACTTAGTTATTACTATAATTACTGCGGCAGTAATAATTCCAGCGATTTTTATGTACCGAAGGAAAAAGCGGGCAACGGCTGCTAAGAAAGGCTTATAAGAAGACGACTAAGCCACAGCCCATGGACTATGATTTAGAGCTCAACCGCATCGTTTCTGAAGTAAAGAAGCTAGACAAAGAAAAAGCTAAGGTCTGCCTGCAATTCCCTGATGGCTTAAAGGCAAATGCCACCCAGGCTGTGAAAGAGTTAGAAGAACTTACCGCCGGCAAGGCCAGCTTCTTCATCTGGGCCGGCTCGAACTTCGGCGGCTGTGATTACCCTTGGTACCTGAAGGACTTAGGGTTTGACCTGCTTGTGAACTTCGGGCACTCGGTGTTCAAGAAATGGCCTGCCAAAAACTAAATTCTCATACTTAAATCTCCCCCAGCCAGCAGTAACTAAATCTTATATAGCCAGCCCTCCTCCTAAAGAAGTTAGAAAACTAACGGAGGTAAGATATGGCCTTTTTGGAAGGTACAATTGGCGTAGGTGTTGGCCTACTAGTAGGACTAGCGCTGTTAAAGTACAGCGGATACGTTGACCAGCTCAAGAAAGAGCTCGGCTACTTCGCAGCGGGTGCGGTATTCCTGTTGCTAACTTCGGTGTTAGGAACAGTATCAGACGCGATCCCAAGCGTAGCAGGGGCAGTCGGCTGGATAAATATAATATTCGACGTTATCGCGTTCATACTAGTGCTCATCGGCGCGATTGCAATGGCTATACAAATCTTCAGCAAGCTGAGGTAAGTGTAAGCCCCGTTTATTTTGTTTTATTTTTTATTCAATTTTAAATTTTGTTAGCTTCGGCGAAGCCTCGACAGTTTTATTGAAAATCTGCCTGAGCTGTGAGATAACGCCGGCGTATTGCTCAATGCCAACGCCAGCTTTCCTCAAATCCGCATGGCCTGCAATTAGGTATGCGTGCATCTCGTCCAAGTAAGTTTCTTTGTGGTAGCCTGCGGTGCTGCCCAAGAAATTCTGCAGGCCGGCCCGCTGTTCCTTGCTCAGGTGAGCCAGTGCCCTAAGGACTGCCCGTTTGTAATTGCGATCGGTATTGAACAGCCCATGCGCCACCTCATGCCTTAAGTCATGCTCGCTTCCATTCTTCCAGGTCGCGATGACATAAACTCCATCATCCACCCACGCTTTTAGTATTTTTAGGAGCGATTGCTCGCGCTGGCTTAGCGGATCGAATTCTCCAGATTGGAATGGCCTAAACGCTCTTGCTGGCAGATTGAACGCGTCCCAGTCAGTTGCATATGTAAACTTGCCAGTCTTTTGTCCATTTGGAGAGTTTGCGGTGTACCACGCAATAAACTCTTCAAGAGTAAAGCTGCGCCCCTTAAATTGCGGTGACTCAAAATGCTCTTGAATTCTTACAAATGCATACGCCAGCGCCTCACGCGAAGAGAATTCGACGAGCGTAAGCCTATCAGTCAGGTTTTCTAGTTTTAGCTGCATCAACAGGCCAGCCAGAAACAGTTTTTAAGCTTTTTCCAGCAATTTAGAAAAACTTATATATGAGTGCGTTTGTAACTCGTGTATGGTCGCTGCAAAAACTTATGTAAAAGTTCCGAATTACGTGTTAATTGTCAGTGTGCTTGCAGTCCTCATCGCAGTGGCCGCGCTCTCGCTGGCACTGCAAAAGGAAAAGACAGCGCCAATTGTCAAAACGCAGGAAACCGAGTTGGCACCGTACCAAGAGTCAACAAGCGCTGAAGTTCCGCTGAAATATGTCGTGACCGAGGCAAATAACATAACGCGCTACTACAATTACTCAACTTATGTTGTCGGTAATGTGTGGTTGAAAAATGTTGACACTGAGACTGGCGAGTTTCGTGTTGCTGCAGATTTAACTGTGAATGGCAAGACAACCACCCACACTTTGGCATATGTATTAACATCCGGTGCCGCAAAGAGATTCTACTTTGAGTTCCAACTGCCGCACGACGGTGCGAGTTTTGGCTATAAATATACGGTCACGCCACCGACAAAGACAGTAACGCAGACAACAACAAAGTACAAGCAGGTTGTAAAGACGACTGAGAACTCAAGCTAGTGTAAACACAATTCTGTGCAAGAATCCGAACACCATCAGTATTATCACTGCCGCCGCGAGGACAGCAGGCTCGTGCTTCCTCAAAATCGAGCCACGTAGGTAAGATTCAATCGCAAAATAGACAAACCCAGAGAGCGCGGCCAGCGTTAGCGTGAAGTACGGCATACCTAAGCTTGTTGGGATAACATTTGACAACATCGCCGCGAAAAGAATGCCTGCCGAACTAATCAGAAGCTGTACAGATTTTTTCTCCTGTTTTAGGCCGATGTATGTCCCGTACAAACCGAGATAGATTGGAATCACGCCGGCCAGCACAAACAGGCTCCTCAACGTCAGCCTCTCTCCAATGACAGAATAATAGTTTGCACTTATGTGCTCTTTTATCAGCAAGTAAAGTGTTGGCGTAAGTCGCAACACCAAAAACACCGCGAGTAGAACTGCTGTGGAAGTAAGTATGAAATAAAACTCATCCCGCGACATCTCCTTCTTCTCAAGCCACATCACAAACGAGTATAATAAAAATATCGGTACTAGGGCGAGGCTGTATACGTGCAGCAGTGAAAACGTAAGCACCGGAATCACAAGCAACGTCCACTGGATTTCCTTGACATACAAAAGTGCAAGAATTGACAATAAGAAGAAGAATAATGAAACCGTGTGTGTAAGCTGGGCGACTGTTTTCCAGCCATATAATTGAATTGTGGATGCCATCGCCGTAGAAAATAATCCTGCGCCAGCACTGCCCGTAATATTTTCGGAAATTTTATAGACTAACAATAAAACCAGCAGGCCAACCGCACCAGAAACAACATAATCCGCAAGATTTTCTGCCGGTGGTGGAATAATTCCATAGAGGAATACCAGCAGGCCAGCACTCGCAAGTAAGATGAGGGCTAGCACATAGTACTTGTACTCTTCGACAACTGAGTCTAATGGGGCCACAAGTTGGCTTGGGATTTGCGTTTAAATAGTTAGCGCAGGCCATCGAAAGTATTTTAAGATTAACACCGCAGGAAAATATATGGATGAAAACAAGGCACGGGAAATATTAAGGCGAATTGGCGAAGGCGGAAAATTAGAAGTTAAATTGTATGCAAGAGTATGCAGCAGCGTAGACGACGATGGATTTGATTGTACTGATGGTAGTACCAGCGGGCGCTCAGGAGACTCGCTGATTGGCAGACTAACAGAGATAGGGCAGAAGGACGAGAACGAACTCTCTTTCATAATTGATGATGGTACTGGTAATAATGGAACTCGCATTTATTATGCACACGTGCATTCAATTTATCAATTAATTAGAAAACCTTCGTCGCCACTTGCGACAGCCGATCAACGGTTCCGGCTTATTAGACAAGAGGCACACTAGTTGCCCAATTGCCTTACCAGCTCCGTTGCATACGCACCCTTCGGCAGCTCAAACTTCAAAACAACTTTATACTTCCCGCGATTTAATTCATCCTTCTCAGGCTCGCCAGCCTCAAAATGTTTTGCTTTCACAAGTGCAGGCCTGCTTGCTCCCTCGCTGGCAAGCTCTGGCATGCTCACACAGCGGAATGAGTCTAAAGTTAAATTGTCAGCAACTAACAATTCTTTTATCTTTTTAGAAAAAATATCTTCTCCTAGTTTTGTTTTGAAACCCGGTATGTGGTATTCTTTCTTCAATCTACCTCTTACCACTGCTAATCCAGAATTCCACAAATAGCTCTGATATGCGTGTACATACATCCTACGCGTTGGCTTCGGTAGCCTTCGCAGCGCACCGGCAAAATCTGTTGGGACTTGGCTAAGATGTTTTAGCACGGTTGTTTCAATGCTGAGGAATTTCGGGCAGATATTTAGGATTGCTTGCCAATCGCCGAAATGTTTTTTGGCAAACTTGCGGAAGGTGCTTGCCTCTTTATTCTCCTGCTCTGAATATGTCAGCAAGTAGTAAACCGCATCCCGAAAATAGCCGCGGATGATCTCGCGGCCCACTAACGCTGAGTTCCCGCCGCCGAACCGCTGCTCGCCGAAGTAATTGAGAAAGCATGCCTTATTTAATATTACATAATTATATTTAGCACTATTTAATTCTTTTTTATTTAAATCTCGCAGAACGATCTCAAACCTATTTCCAGTTAAATCGCCGAGTGCCAGCCTATCAGCAAACCTGCCAGCCACTTCAATCTCAATATCCTTGAGTTTTAAATTTTGTAATTTCTCCTCGCTAACCTGAAACGCAGAAACTAATTGTTTTGTTATTGCACTCGCATCCTTTGTGCCGGCAAAGTGAAACCGTGCGAAGGAAACATTCAAGGCTTTTGCAATTGCCATAATTGCGCGGACAGTTGTGTAATTCCGCTTGGTCAGCCAGAAGTAAGTGTACGCGCCATCTATTGCCAGCTTAGGCAGCTTGATTAGTTCGTCAACCTTGAAGTCTTCAGGGATTTGTTTTAGTTTCATAACTCACGCCATAGAAGCTAGTATGTGCATTCTGGCAACAAAATACCGTTTAATTAATTTGAAATTGTCTGCAATTGCTTTTGTATCCCTGAACACAATTGCTTCACCAATCTTGGTGAGCTTTCTCGCGTGATTTATCTGCGCAGCCATATTCTCATCAGTGTATTGACCCTTGCCGGCCCGCCGATTAGCAACTTCAGTGCGTATCAAGCTGATTATTATAAACAGCTGCTCAAATATGTGTATTAGTATCACGTCATCGTGCAGTAAATTTTCTAACACTGAATCAATCGCACTGACAGAAATCAATGATCTCGTTGCAGCATCGCGCAGCGCAGCCTGTCTCGTAAGGCTGAACGCAGAGTTCACTAAGCGCAATTCTGCTTCTTCTCCGCCGCGCTCATGACGGACTAAAGTCATGCCCTGATTTGCCAATGCCTCGCCGTTTTCTGCATTTTTAGCTATGCCAGTTAGGTTGTTAGAAACTATCTTCCGCAGCGTTTTGCATATTTCTTCCAATGCGCGTTGTTCTTTTACAAGTTCGCTAGCCAGTTGTTCTGCACTGACAGGTTGCAGCCTGCCGGCACCAATTGTCATACAGTATAAATTTCAACTAACTTTATAAAGTTTTACAACAAGAATAATTTATTGTGTGTTTGTTTCATTTTTTGACATTTGTTTTTCGCGCAGTCCCTTCCAAATCCACCATACTATAAAAATAACAATGCCAGCGATTACAACATACTGAAATTTGTCAAACGCGCCAATGATAGATTGCCAGCCAGCACCCAATCTGAAGCCAATATAAACCAAAAATAAGGTCCAGGGGATGATTCCGAGCAAGCTATACAGCACGAACTTCGAAAAGTTCATGCGTGCAATTCCGGCAGGCAGCGATATCACAGTTCGGACAACTGGCAGGAGCCGCGAGAAAAATATCACGAACTCGCCGTGCTGGTTAAACCACCGCTCCGAGTGCTCAAAATGCTTGTGATTTAGGAAAAAGTATTTTCCATAGTTTAGCACAAACGGCCTGCCGCCGTATTTTCCTATCGCGTACGCTACCATCGAGCCGAACAGTTGGCCAATAGTCGTTGCAACAACAACCGCCCAGAAGTTCAACTTGCCAAGATAGGCAAGATAGCCCGCAAACGGCAGCACAATTTCAGAAGGAATTGGAAGTAGCGCGGATTCACCGGCAATAAGCCAGAACAAGCCTGTGTACCCCATGCTGGCAATCAAATTTACTATCGAAGAAGCCAGCTGTAACATGGTGGTGTGTTTAATCAATATCTTTATAAATCCACCATTTCAGCCCCTCTTATGATACAATCTGAACAACCAAGCGAACAAAGTTCGCTGGATCCAGAAAATTGCAAACAATTTTCTCGGAGTTCAGATGTGCATCAAAATCCCGGGGGATTTTGATTGTAAAGCGAACAAGGTTCGCTAATCATTTCACGAAATGAAAACCTGTACCTCATGCAAATCAGACATCACCAATGATAGAGAGGGTACTGGCTTTGCCTGCCCTGCCTGTTCAGAATCAGTTGTAAGATGCGGGCACTGCCGCAAGACAGGCGCACCATACAAATGTAAGTGCGGATTCGAGGGACCATAGTTTCATGCAAACTAAAATTTTAGCCGTTCGTTTAATTTTAGTTGCACCTCGCCACGGAGGTGGCTCTGGTGGCTGAAGTTATAATCAAATTGAGAGTTATGCCAGTTTCACCGGAGTCAGATTTAGCTAAGATAGAGCAATTCTGCCGCGAGAAGATCGCCGCTGCGGGTGGCAAGCTGCACTCCATCGTCCCAGAGGAGATGGCGTTTGGGCTGAAATCACTTACGTTCACGTTCTTCGGGGATGAGAAAACGTTGAACCCGGATAAAATAGAGGAAGCGATAAAAACAGATAATCATGTTTCTTCAACTGAAGTGGTTGATGTCAGGCGGGCCCTGGGTTAAGCTTTTCCAGTTCCGAAATAATATTCTGGACTGCTTCTTGTAGCGTGCCAGCATTCTTCACTACAACATTTGCCAGATCTTTCTGCTTTGAGTACTGGCTGAACTCGGGGTACATACGAGACCACTCTGTTGTTTCCAGCTGTGCCCGCTGGCTTAGCTTAAGTTTTATCTGCTCGGGGTCCTCGCTTGTCTTCAATCTGGCTAGCTCAACTCTTTTTTCAAAGTCAGCATCAACCCACACTTTCACAACATTCGACATATCTTTGGTTAGAAAAATACCGAGCTTTGCATCAATCACTACATTTCCAGCAGCTGCTTTTTTCAGAACCCGCGAGTTTAGATGTTCGTGTAGGTCGGTGCTCCTGCCCGCAGTCTGCCAGATTTGTAAAGTAGCATCGAGCTCACTGTTTGCGGTAGTCGCCAAGCGTTTGAACTCATCGCCAGCAGAAAAGCGAGCCCAGCCATAATGTTTCGCTAATTCATCTGCGATTGCAGACGAGCCTGACTTTGACATCGCCGATACAACAATCGTATTAAACCGGAGCATGGCTTGATAAAACAGTTTTTATTAAAAAAGATTTGTATTGTCTAATTAAGAGTTTTGAATATCCTGCAGCTGTCCACGTATCCATGCAAGCCATTGGTCTAGTGTTTCCTTATCCATCTGCCCACCCTCCCAACTGTGAACCGCCCAATCGCGGATGGCGTACAAATGCTCTCTCGTATATGGCTCTTGCGACTCTCGAGTTGCTGTCGCCTCGACTTCTTGCACATCTGCCTCCGGCGGTGGCACATCTTGGTGCTCTGTCATTGGCTGGGCAGCCAACTGCGGCCAGCCTGCCCGTAGCTCGCTCTGTTGCCAGGCCTGCGGCTGTGGTGAATACACCAACGGACCTGGTGGCGACCATTGCTCCCTCTGAGGCCATGCAAACTGCTGCTGTTTTCTCTTCCTGCGGCCATATTCATAAACTCCAAGGCCGGCTGCGCCACCCCCGCCAACAAGTCCACCTAATATTAGTGCAAGCGGCAGCTCCTGTTTGTTATTGTTCGGCTTCTTTGCGGTTGCTTCAATATACGCGCGCTCGAATTCATCGCCTGTTATTATTGGTTTAATGTTAAATGCAACGGGCTTAGCATTAACCCTATCAATAAATACATTCAATGCGCTGGCGCTTCCGTTCGCGACTAAATTCCAGTTGGGTGTTACTTCTATGACTTCACCCTGCTTTATTGGAATATCATCCAAAGTAAAGTTCGCAAACCGGCCATTTGTCTGCCCCATTAAGTAACCGCGTAAGTCAAAAGTCCCATTCGCCGTACCAACCAGCTTGACTTTTGGTTCCACCGGCAAACTAGATGCGATCAGTGCAAAGTGGCTGTCAACTGCGGATCGCGGAATCTCTCGACTAGTAGTATTAGACACTTTGCCGTCGAGCTGTAGGGACATATCTGCGGGGCTACCAAGCTCAAAGAGGACTGCATATGCATTAGATAATGTCTTTGTTAGTATAGAATCTGGATTTCTGTATTCTGGCAACAACCATGGCGCGACAGGTGGCGGGCTAGTAATATTAGCAATTCCATGCAGCCCATTGGCTTTGTATTCGCCATTAAGGTTAACATCTCCATTATTTATTATTGCACTTAAGTCCACTAACGCGGTGTTGCCGCGATTCAAGACCAAACCCCGGCCATCCCTCCAGACTGGCGCAGCTGGATTTATGTCGAAGCCGAGCTCGCCCGAACGCCACTGGCCTGCCGCAACAAGTTCTGAAACATTGCTAACATCTTTCTGCTGCCAGACAGAGTCCCACAATGGAATTGCATGGTCGCGGACCGCAAAGTGGAATGGCTTGCCCGTACTCTTATTCACCCAAACCGCAGAAACCAGCCAGTCATGTTCGTGATAGAATGAATCTTCAAACTTACCATAGCCAGAATTTTCAGTTCTATAATAAAAATACATGAACACTTGATGGTCTTGGTAATCCGCCACGTGGGTAAACACCGGATATGCACCATTTAATTTGAATTTCTCCTTGCCTCCGGTGTAGTTATAAAATCGATCAAAGTTAAACGCATTGTTCGTAACATCATTGTCATCGCCCTGGCCAGCCACCACTCTCGGTAGTGCTGGGTTATGGAACGCAACACTTTGTGTCTCAGGCCGACTGTCAAACTTTATCGTCGGCATAAAATTTGCTATGAGTACATCCAGGCCGCTGTCAAGGCCTTTAAAATTGCCAAAGCGCAATCTTTCGGGTTCAGTCCAGGCAACCATATTTTTATTTAATTTAAAACCATCGCTGCCGTAGCAACCAACATAGTTTGAAAGCATTGTTGCATTACCATTACGCACTAATACTTCGTCAGTACAAGCTCGATAAATTATGTATGTGCTAGCCTCAAGCGGGAGAAATTCTGTGAGGTCGCGTTCGATCACTCTACTTCTACCAGTTGTTGTATCCAAATGAATGAGTGAATTATTTCTCATTGCTAAAATGTTACTGCCTTCGAAAAACGGAACGTTCTTAGCATCTAGTGGATTATAAACTAAATCAATATTTGCCACAAGTTGTCCATTAAGCATGTCTAAAACCGAGAGCGAATTAATCACATCGTAGGCAACAATCGCCTTGCCTGCTTGTGTGTTAATAAATACACCATCGAATGCACCGCCGCTAATTGATACCGGTACTCCAAAACGCGAGACCAGTTGGCCATCGAATTTTAGTAGCGTCAAATCCCGCTCGCTGCTCCCGTTATTTAGGCTGCCACCAAATATCAAATTACCTGCATTGTCATTGTAGCCCTGTAATGGTAATTTAACTTTTTTAATTGGTAATCCGGTGACAAATACACTATCTCGCCTGAATAAGTTGACCCCCTGTGGGAGCGGTACGTTCGCCTTCCACGTTCTACTTGAAAAGTCATACGTTGCTAACCCGCCAATGGCTTGTCCAGGCGATACATTTGCAAATAGGATTGTATCACGCCACTGGGCTATTGGGTCATATCTGGCATCTGTTTCCAAAAGTCTGCTGCCATTATTATCGAATAAATATCTCATTTCGCCAGCCGGTGTTTCTGCAGCCACAACAAAACCATCATCAAAGAATCTCAAAACCTTGCCACAGGTGTTATCTAGAATGAGACTGGTCTTTAAAGAATTTAGAGTAATTCTTTTCAACAGCGTGGCATCACTGCCGTTCCACTTTGCGCAATAAACTAAATTGCTACCATCTGCGCCGAACAAGTCTTTAGCGTCTGAGATTGACGTAATAAGACTGCCATTCACACCGTATACAAATATACGTCCAAGCCCAAGCGTTGAAACTGCAACGAAATTATCCCCAAGCTCAACTTTTGCATTGCCTTGATCTATTGGCACGGTATGAACCGAATGTAGCGCCGCATTAAAATCCCCTGCAACATCGCTGGCGTTCTTTCCCTCTGGCCAGCTAACCTCGGCTGCTGCGCCCCAGTCAGATCCATCACCAAGAATATAATCAAGTGTGTGCAAAGCCGCGGCTGCTGCCGCACCAACCATCAAGGCTGAAGCTCCAACACTTGCAGCTTTTTTTGCAACGCTCGTTTCTTTTTCTAGCTCTGCGGGCGCCCCTGATAGGTTCCAAAACTTACTAACAACATCATAAAGCCAGGTTGTAGCTGGCAGGCCGTGCCTATCTGCATAACCTATTTTTGCATTAAGTATTGCCTGATACAATCGCGGCGCCCTTTTGCGAAGCAGTCCAGAGAAACGATGATAGACTTCAGTAAACCTTGAATTTGCCACGGCTGGTTTTAGTATATCTGCAAACGTTTCAAGTAGTGTATCCTCGAGGCCTGCGAGTTCATGCCTTGTGACATCCAATACTTTTCCAGCAGGCAGTACTATTCCCCATGCAATTTTATCGATTAACTGCGGCAGTCTTTCCCGGAGTTCTGGCAATTCTCCATAAAATGCGTCATAGCTACCTGCAAAATGTGGCTCTCCAGTATCACGCGCGTAAATCTCTACTTCTGTTGGCGTGGCCTTAGTTCCATTGAATTTATACATAACATCTACTACGCAGTCTCCGACAGTAAACGTATGAACAATGTCGTGCCTGCCAGCAGCCAAATCTGCCTTCGCTCGTGCATACCGCCTCGCGGCGGTTTCGAGGCTTACTAGCTTCTGACTTAGCTCGTTTGTCATTCCCGTCCATGGCACGAAAAGGTTTATAAACATCTCGCTGCTTATTCAGCTTAAGAGGTAAAATGATGGCCACGAAAGGACAGGGCTTGCCACTAAACTTAATAGTTTTAGCAATAATTGCAGCGCTAGTTTTAGTGCTGGTAATCGCATTCACTGTTGGTGGCGGTGGCGCAGCATTCAGCAGGATTTTCAAGGTCGGCTCGACGGCAGTCGGAGAGGATATCGACTCTGTCCGAGCAGTATGCAGGAATGCATGTTCAAATGCAGAGCTAAGTGTACAAAGTGCACCACAGTGGCCGAGCGCGGAGTACTGCAAAAAGGGGTTTAACATAGACAGAAACGGCGATGGGAAGATTGAAGATACGGTTGCCGGCGGCGCGACAACAAAAGAACGCAGCATAAGGTGTTGGGACGAGCCAGTGTCGGTTAGTTGCCAGTTTTCAACCACCGGAACAACCTCGCTATTAGTGAAAAGCCCGGATACAATACTTACAAAGGTTGACAAATCAAAGTGTGATACCGAAGACGTGACTGCAAGCTAAAATGAAGCGTGGTGTTATAACATTTGATGTTATTGTGTATGCCATAATTGCAATTGTTCTGTTAGCAGTTGTTCTATTTTTCATTTCCGGTCCCGTAAGTGCGAGTTTCAAGCAGGCAAAGGCAGCTTCGGAGCCTACAGAAGGCGATGTAGTTGCTGCACAAAGCAGGTGCAACCAATACTGCCTGCAAGCCGGCAGTTTAAGCAATTCGGAATTCTGGCAGCGCTCGTCCTACTGTACAATAACCTCTGCATTTGATAAAAATAAAGATGGGCGAATTTCAGCAGACGAAAAAATTAATTGCTGGCAAGCACCAATACTAGTGGACTGCTCGACTAAGATAAGTGGAATATCTGTCGATCAAAATAGCTGTCAACCGGCTGTTGTTGTTCCTTAACAAAATTATTCGCCCAGTCATTGACACACATACAAGGCATGCATAATTTAGGTGGTAGGGTTCAAGAATGACATTACAAGTTCTTCCGTATCAAAAATTAAGCCTATCTGCGCGGTGGAAGAGTCCGCTGGCGTAGCAAGCAGATATGCAACGTGCCAGGCATCGCCATCTTTGATCTCTGGAGCCACGAGGCCCTTTAACCAAAGTTGATTTGAGTAACCACAGCGTGGCTGGCAGGCCCCCGGATCGGTACACTCATTATTCTCTAGCGTACTGCATAGGTTTGTCTGTTCCATAACTCGCGTAATGTCTGCTTCAGTTATTTTTAAATCACCAATGTTTTCTATCTTTGCTTTGAAACACGCGTGATTCGAATGTGCGCGGGCGTTGTCTTCTGCGCCTGCACCGTAAGTTAACCAACAATCTGCAGCAAGATTCGCAAGCTGTGCTGCCCCGCAAGAAACCCTATCGCCCTCATCCGCCGCTTGCGTATTTGATGCTACGGGAGTAGTTTCCCCAACTAGTTGTGGCATAGAACTTTGCGCCCGTAATTGTGAGCTGGGCTTCCAGCCATAACTACCATCAGGATCGCAGGCAGACCAGTCACTGGCGCTGATCGTTACCTCGGTCTCACTATCTTCTGTAGCCTTGGCTCTGCTCGCAAAAGTTGATATCACTTCAACTGAGTCCGCGGGTAAATTACCTAAATCACAGCCGAAATCATTTATCAAAACAGCATCCTCCCAGCTCGCCCGTTCGTCAAA
Organism: Candidatus Woesearchaeota archaeon; assembly: GCA_964619325.1. Lineage (GTDB taxonomy): Archaea > Nanobdellota > Nanobdellia > UBA10117 > UBA10117 > CAZUEL01. Next base: position 43,963 of record CAZUEL010000001.1, read on the forward strand.
ACACATGACGTTATATTTTGACCTAACTACGTTTGGCCAAATCAGTGAGATTGGGCCATTATCTTTAGTATGAACATTTCCACGCCATACGACATTCTCAGAATTACCGCAATATATTGGACAGCTGCCCCATGGATCTGTTATAGTACCTGACCCGCCACAATACTTATTGTTGAATCGGCTCGCTTCAGTACAATAACCAAGTGTATCCATGCCCTTAGTAAAATCAAGTTCCGAGAATTCTCGATTAGCCAACCCTTTGATCGCAAACGAGAAGCATGGGTACTTACCAGTTTCGTGGGCACTAAGCTTCCATGTATCTTCACCATACATATAAAAGCACGTTTTTGCTAACTGTGCAATCTGTATTTTCGCACAATTGAATTTATCTTTGTTTTTTTTCAAACTGAGAGCTTCATCCGGGTCACATTTCTTCCATGCGCCCGCGTCTATATCTAAAGATTGCGCGTGGCAGAATAGATTTACGACCGCCCACTTTGTTCCAACAGGTGCCTGATTTTTGACGTGCATATTAAACCGACATAAATCAGTCAGCGATTGAGATATGCCTGGGCCGCCAACCGCTTCTGCGATCGGCGCAAAAACACTAATTATTAGTACACCAACAACTATCGCTACTATTATAACTGCGAGCAGCGTGGTGGTTATACCTTTCCTTGACATCATCTGCCTGAGGCCTCCTTAAAGTTTTTGTAATTGTCACATGTTACTGCTATTTTAATGTTTGCGCCGCCTGCTGCCATGAGCGAAGGCACATCGACAATATCCCAACAAGAATCTGCTATTTTCTTTCCGTTTTCGGTTCTACCAGAACATATTTTATTTTCGCCAAAGCAAAATAATTTTCCGCCGGTATTTGTGCATTCTAGACCAGTTGCATCCACCTGTCCCGGTGTGGCAATTCGTTCCTTCTGACCTATCCCTGACACTTGAATGTTTCGTGCAGAGCCCAAAATCTCAATCTGATTTTGCGAAACTATTGTCTGGAAATCATATGCGGGCGGTAAGTCTACTATGTGCATACCCGTGCTCAGGTTCACGCCCAAGAACTGGCGCATATTTGATGTTAGCTTTGCATCAAATTCCTCTTTATTCAAGGTTGAAAAGCAGCCTGCGGGCCGCGAGTCATCAAGCGCACTGTATGCCGCATACTTCACAGCATTTTCTAGGTATGCTCTTGCGCCTTCAAGTTCGTAGTAGCTTTTCAGTGCCATTGATTGTTTTAATCCAATGCTTGCGGTAAATTCGAAGTCACTGGCCTGCTTGCCGCCAAGCAATGCAATCACACCGATTATTACTAGCAGCTCTATGAAGGCGAGCTGTCCCTTTCTGTTTCTTAAATCAAACATCTTAGTGCTCCAACGCCAATTCAATGCTTATTGGCAATTCTGGCTCACGCGATGGAACCGTTTTTGAACAAATATCGAGCTCGGATGCTTTTTCCAGCGTACCAAATATGCGCGGCGCCCCAATGTCTTTTACAGTTATGCGCCACTGGCTTGGGGAATTATCCCATCTCCGGTAGTTATTATTCATAAAGACGGTTGTGGCGTCTTCGAACTTTTTTGCATACGCGGGATTATCTGATGCGATTGCAAGCAATTCTGCAAACGTAAATGTTCTCTCAAAAGATGACTGCGCGGCTGTGATGCCGTGGAGGCTCGGTAGGCTTTGCGTATCACCGTCTAATACAGCACCAGAATCTGCGCGCAGGAAATTTATCAGGCCAATATCACACACTCGCGATACAGATACTTCCTCTATTTTTGCTTTTATGCTAATATCTGAACTAGCATGATTGAAAACTGTGAGGGCCAGCCCAATTATTAGTAACACTATTACAACACCAATTATCTCCGGAATATGTTCTGCAAACACGCCGCCGCGCTTGTTTAGTTTAAACACACCTATCACCCTCTGACATATTTATTGCAATTTTTATACGCCCATCGCTAAACTTTCCATTTTCAAAGAATTTTACTATGTATGTTTCTACAAACGAAGTTTTAAGATTTTGCAGGCCTATACTTGCCTTTTTATCACCTAACGCGCCATAGGCTTCAACCACAAACCTATCTGTTTCGAGACAGCTTCTTACTCTTGTTCCACCATCTGCAGAAGTAAGTTTAGCTAAATCAATTATGCCTGCGCGGACTTGGTGCTTTTGCGCTGAAGAAACGGCGGAATCAAACCAAGTTTTGCTGCCGTACAAAATATCGCCGCTTGGCAGGCCTCCAACCGGTTCTTCCCATGCCAGGCAAGTTGCAGAATTTATCACTCGCGCGGCGAGCAGCGTGAACTCGATATTTTTTGTGTGGCAGGTTTTTTCAACAGTAATGTTTTCAGCAAATCTATTCACACCCATTATCGCAGCCAACAATATCAGCATACATACGAATACATAAACAATGACCTGGTTTACTTCCGTCTCCTCCGACTGGCCTTTTTTTCCAACAAATATCATTTTAATTAATTATAACTGGATTTAATACGGCATAATTTTTTTCACTCCAGCAAGCATCACAATGTGCACGCATTATGAAAAGCGTGTTTGCCTGCGCCGCTTCGCCCTGCACGAAAACATTTTCATCTTTGTTAAATTCTGTAATTGCCTTTCTAATTTTCACACCAGCAACTTCCGCACTGCACTCGCCCTGCGCGCCACTAACATAACAAGCATTGTACTGTAACATATCACTGCCAATCGCGTACGCGCCATATATTGGAATAACAAACTTCATCGATGTGCCAAACGTTTCCCAAAAACCCTGCTTTTCCAGCGAAACGCCTTCTGCAGTCCCCCGCATAAAATTAACCTTGCCAAAGTACGCGATAGTTTTACGTGGCCCGCCGATACCTACCTGTTGGTATATGCTTTTTCGCTCCTTGAACGCGGGTGCCTTTGCTGTCAAAACAACATCCTCTGGAGCTGCGAGAACTGTCATTCCAGTGAGCGCAAACTCTTTAGCAATTACTGCTGGCTCCTCCTTAATTATAAACGAAAAAATCTTCAGGCCGATGACAAGCGTCATTGCTATTATAATCATTACGCCGATCGCTAATATCAGGCTTGTTACGCCTGTTTTGTTATTTGTCATTGGTATAGCAGCTTGCTAAGCACTGCCCAGAGTACGATAATAAAAATTGTGAGCAGTACGAGGCCAATTATTGTCATGACGGCTGGGTCCATGCCATGCTTGTTTTTCTTGAATAGTCTACCGAGCGGCGCAAACGCAAGCGGTGCGATTAGTGGCACCTTCTCTTTTAACTGCGCAGAACGATCTTTCCAGATAGAGTAACCGAAATAAGCAATTAAGGCAAACGCAGCTAGTGTTATCACTAAGTAAAATAATATTCTTCCGGTTTCCCACTGTCCTTTTCTATTGTTTTTGCCAATTTTTTCCATTTTTCACCTCACTACACTAAGTAACGTAATGGCACTCATACGTACAGTAAACCTGACCTGTTTGTGCAGACATGCCTGTCGATCCTGAATTAACCATGCATGGGCCAATCTCCCCTCGTTTGTGTTCTGTGAGAATCGGCTGGCCAGACAACGTGCTAGTAACTTCTGTAATATCACTTGCAAACTTACTTGGTCCGCACTCGATTCTTCGAGGCCGGCCTGCGGAATCAACTAAATAATTATTTTCTTCATCTAATTCTTCAACGCCACTTGTGCACGCGCGGGGCGTAAACATGAATTTAGCCGGGCATGTCCACAGCCTCGCAACGAATGGAACTGAGCTGCGTTCGTTTGCTTCTATGTCAGTTGGTGGCGCCGGGTAAAAATCAAAATTATCTTCGCCCCCGTACGTGCTAAACGACGCGCCATTCCAATATGCAATCTGCGAGTTTTCGCCGCAAACAGCAACATCTGCGCCGGAAATACCAGACTCGCCAACATTAGAGACAACTGCTTGCGATTCCATCACGCCATCGCTCATGACACTGCCGCCACTAGCGCTTTCGGGATCGCCTATTTTAGGTGACCTACAACTTGCTCTTAGTGGAAAGCTGTCGAGTTTAATATCTGGCAGGTCCCGCGTTTGTATTAAATACGCGCGCCGCGATTCCTTGAATGCCTTGTTCTCTATGATGTCTTTGGACTTTTTTGTAAGGCCAGCTTGCACGCTCCCCACTATCCACAGAGAGACTGCCAGCACAATCAATATGACAAGTATGAACATCACTATCGAGATGCCCCCTTTCCTCGTAGCCATGTTAATTTGAATGCCATATTAGTTTATAAAACTTCACAGAAATCTTATAAACGCCGGCATAGTACATCTGTTATGGCCGCTAATCAGGTTCCCGCAACACTCGTGGTAATCAGTATAGCGATTGTCGCACTGATATTTTTTTTAGGATTATCGGGAATTTCCGGTGCCAAAATTTCAAACATTTTCGCCCCGCTGCTAAGTTCTGTGTCTGAGCCCGCCAAGCCTGAACTAGTTGCGAGCGTCAGTTGCATTAACGAAGACTTCCCGGCCGGCAGCCCGCTGAACGGCGTGGCAACGCACTCCACACTTACAATTACCGCAAAAAACAGCGGTGAAACAGACGCTAGGCCCAGCAGAGGAATTACAGCAAGGGTTTTCTGGTCCGGCTTTACGTACATCGCACCAAGCGGTCAGGTTACGTCTCTTTTCTTAAGCACCAGAAACAAAATCGAAAAATTTGTGGCTGCAGATATAAGCCACGCAAGGCCTGCGACGGGCTCGTACGCCACCCCATATTCACAGTGCCTTGATGACGGCCTGTCCAAGAGCGAAGTATGCCTGCTCTATGTTCTTGGGGAAGACCAGCTTCCGATAAATGATAACGCGCCGCCCGGAACATATGAAATAGAGCTAGACGCGCCGGCCCCGGGCAATGTTATAGAAGCAAAACAAGAATTAAACAAAGATAGCACTGAGTGTGCTGGCACAGTTATGAAAGATTGCCTTACACAACCCGCACAGGCATCTGGCGCAGTGTTCTGTAAACCTGAGTGCAGGAATTATGAGCGCAGTGGTTTTAGACAGACCGTTGGCTATGACTGCGGTGGCTGTATTAATCCAAAACAAATTACGCAGCCGGAAGTCGATGATAGTGATCCGGTCTGCACGGACAGCTGCGGCTGTGCCTGCCCACCAGAAAGCCTGAATTATGAAAAGTACGGCCCGCGCTATGACAAATACCACCAGATACCACCTGGCGAGCGCTGCGGAAGAAAACTGCCGGACATAATTATGTTGTTAGATACACAAAATTCCCTGCGCGCATATAACAATGGACTTGGTGATACAAAACAACCATTTGTTGTCTGCATAGATGTGAAGCGCACGAGTGACGGCCTGCCAGTACGACAAACCGAGGAGCATACAGTGAACAGCAACATACCGCCAGGCGGATTTGCCTCTCTAAACTATCAAAAAGCCACACTTGGAACAACTGTAGAAGTTACTGCAGACTGCCAAGAAGAAATAAAAGAACTAGACGAGACAAATAATGGGGCAACAAAGCAGTTTTAAAGTTCGGAGTTATGGTGGCAACATGAATAAAACGGGCGCGTCGCTATTTGAAGTTTTGATAGCAGTCATAGTTGCAGTTGTTTTATTTTTCCTTTTCATAAATTTTTTAACTGAAACTGTTGGCGGTGCCGGCAAGCAGACACTCAAATCTACCGATGTTGTAAATGCTTCGGAGTGTATTCCAACGCAAAGACTGGCTGGTTGCAGCGATGTATGCGAGCAGTCCTGCTGCCATTGTCCAACATACTGCGGACGGGCAGATGAAACCATCCGGCAAGGGGAAACCTGCAGTTAAATCTATTTGGCGAATTTGAAGAGTTCTAACACTGCATCAAACGCCTTGTCCAAAGTTCCCGTGACAACGAGTGCAATTAATATAACTGCTATCACAACAATTGCAACTACAATTAAATAGTTTATTATTTCCATGTTTATTTACCTGGACAGCAGTAATGCCGACGGCCTTGCTGCACTACCGCCCGCATCCAATGCATATATATCGCTTTGCGGTCCGTACACTGTCGCCTGACAGACTGTAGCCGGATTTTCTACATTTAAATCTATTGATTTTGAAGGTGAATCACGTATTTCATCCAGATTTATAGAAAATATGTGGCCAGATACGTAGGGCAATAATAACTCGCCATCCATCGCGGAGAAGCCCTCGAGGGTTACACCAAGTGGAGTTGAAATTGTCAGTTGCACATGCTCTGGCCTATCAAAACAAACATAATCCTTGGTATTTCCCTTCCTGAAGCAAGCATACTTGTTTGATAAAACTATTGCGCCGGGCTCATAATCAAGCTGGCCTTTAATTTGTGTCACTGCACCCGTTTTAAGATTTTTTACGCCAACAGACCATTTGCCTGCAGACAGTTGCGCGTACGGCAGCTCATCGCCAGAGAGCCTGCCTGCCACAATCTTGCCTGGCGCACTAATTGCCGGCAGCGCCCCTGCTTCGGTTAGGCATTGCAAAACATTTTGTGCGGAATTATAACATAAATACTTGTCACTTCCCGTTGCCGGCGCGCTAATGTCATAGACAGTAGATTCAGCGACGCTTGGGCGCGCATCTTTCTTGACTTTTACTTTATCTAATTCATAGCGATTTAATATTACTCTGCCAAGCACATCTCTTGCAAAAACATGAACGCTATTACCCAAGACTGCTGGACTTTTGAGCACAGGTACAAATTCTTTTGTTGTCAGAATAACTGTACCGTCAGAGTTTCTGGCACAAAATGTGCGGCTCCTTTCCGTGTGATCTATAGATACACCATCGCGAAACTCAGTTGGGTAAAACGTTCCGCAAGTATAATCTGAACTTGCTGCCAGGTATTGAATTTTCAAATCTTTGCCTAATCGCCCAGTACACCACTCTCGCCCACTCAGGGAAAACTTGCATAATTGTCTGCCGAGGCCGGCATATAGTGCCTCGGGGCGGAGCTCCAGAGCTGCGCCGCCGGCACTAGCGCCCTTAGTCGCGGTAACCTCGAAAATTTTATTGCAGCTGCGCTTGTTTGCACATGCTACGCCAGATGTGAGCGTTGGCAGTGTCTCAAATGCACCGACAAAGCAAACATCATCTGCGGTACCTCCTACGTTTCCTATGGGCAAGATTTCTGGTGCCCCCGCTCTTAATATGTTTGCGACGATGTTTTCGCGCTCTTCAAAAAGCCGTGGGCCTGCCTGAAAACCCAAAAACGATAGTGCCACAATAAGCACGATTATAACTAGTAGCAAACCACCGAACCATGACGGAAACATATATCCACGTTTCAACTTGAATTTCATCTTCAACCAAACCCCTTTATCGGCCTGCCAGCTAGCGCCTGCAGGCCACCGCCTTTTACTAACACCAGCCAGCCGACCAACAATGCGGCTATTATTATTATCAACACCGTTGCCAAAACCAATAGGGCAAAATTGCTTGTTGCAGCGCTTTCGTCAGTCATGTTAGCGTTACCACCGTCAATGCTATTGCTATCGCGACCAAGATTGCAATGATTGCGATCACGCTTCTAACTATCCAAAGCTTCCATGCGGTTTCTGCCATATTACCTACTCGAACTTAAGTTGTGTTATTGGGCCGACCAGTGCACCAAGCAGCAGCGATATGAGTACAGCAGCGATTACATAAAATGGCGTCGCCATCAGGAAGTTTTTTGCCATGCTATCCTTCTGCTCTATCTCATCGTGGCCATATATTATGCCGGATAATAGGAATGTTAGTATATAAATTATTTCTATTATGTAAATGCCAACAACAAACTGGAAAATAAACTGCGGCACCATCGAATCTATTTGAAAGATATCAATTAGGCCAGAGCCGCCGGCACCGCTCAGTGCAGAACTTGTATCTGAGCCTGGCAGTTGCGTGCTAAACGTTTTGATTTGCCTGCTCAGGTTTATCATTATCGTTGTTGTCAACGAGGCTAAGCCGACGACGATCGCAGATATGAGCGGCACAAATACCTTTACTTGAGAAATCATCGATGAAACTGTTTCTGTGAGAAGATCCTGAAGCCGCCTGCTCACCCGCTGCACTGTTTCTAGATATTCTGAAATTGTTAACATAGCGCGGCCTGCAATTACTGGGCCTTTCTTGGCGCTTTCAACAAAAAGCGAGAGCGTGCTCTTGATTATTGCACTTGGGTAAAATGTTACCGCGCCGTACTGCTTGTTGAAAATTGCTTCCTTGAGACTTGCACCGAGGCTTGTCATATTGTATGCAATCGCTTTAAACATCTTGGAAATTTCTGAGGCCTGCATGGTTTCTGAAAGTGTTATTATAACTTTCTCTGGCGGCTGGTGCTGCTCCAGTTTTTCGCCAAGTTGGAATACCGCTGCGGAAAACTCGCCCTCCATTTTTTCTATATCTTTCTTGACTTGTATTATGTGCCTAACCGCCCACCAGTAATACGCCCCGAAACCGAGGCCGAGCCCCAACACAAAATCCAGGCTGAAGAGCAGTGCCCTTGTGGAGTATAATTCTGCTACAAACCCCTCGCCAACCAAGCTAAACATGTACGGGAAATAAATGAACGCCGGCAGCGATAATAATACAAACACTAAAATACCAACAAACCATGCAGGCATCGTAATCTCAGTACCAAATAGATTTACGGTCGGTGTTTTGTATTTCTGCTGGATGTATTTGTAAACATCGCTTATATCTGAACCGGCCGGCCTGGTAGCCAGGACAGACCTGCCTATTGCGTAAACAATTATTGGAAGCAGCACGTTGTAAAACAGTGCGACGTAATACCACTTAACAGATTCGCCCATGAACGCGCTTATCATAGGCAGCATTACAAGGCCCATGACAGGCAGGACAACACCAAGCATGTGCAGTGCCTCCATTGGGCCCTGCAGCTGGTGTGCATAATCCAGCATATGATTCTGCGTACCATCAAGAATTATTTTAATAGAATTATCAAGCAATTCACGTTTTCTTCGTATATCGGGCTCCGAAAGAGATGACTTAATTAGGTGTATAGACTCTATGAATTCATCATCCCAGCCACGCCACGTTACTATGTACTCCTCAAGCGCATCTTCTATCGTGCTATATTTTTTGGTGTCTATATCCCATAATATTTTCATAAAATCCAATGAGAGGGGCGGGCCCATATGCTCTGCAACAAATTTTATCGCCCGTTCTAAATTCGGCGTATGTTGCATATAGATTACTATGTATAGCACTGCGAGAACAAGCTGGTCAGACGTACGCGCGCGCCATGATGCTAAAATCAATTTTGGTATTGATGGCACGTAGAGGAGGCCAATAATTGTTATAACGAGCCCAACTGCTATCACGTACACATTCCTTAAAGCCAATGATAACGCGCCTGATATCACAACGGATGCTATTGCCAGCAAGTATGCAAGTGCATAAACATTTTGCGGAGTTGTTTCCAGGTGGGCGAGCTTCATATCGCCAAAGAGCTTATAGTACTCACCCTCTGCTACCTGAATCCGCAGGATGCCGCCAGCCCAGTTACACAAGCGCTCAAAGAGAAGGTGGCTCTTGCCTATCTGCTCCTGTTTAAATATTTCGTACTCACGTGAGTAGCTTGCTTCTGTTTCCTGCGCGTACTCCTGATAGCCCACAAGCTCTCTTTCTATCTTCCGCTTATACTCTGATACGAGCTGGTGATCAATCGCCATTATAATTTTATCTTAAAGAATTTTGTGTGCTTGTCCTCCTTCAATCGTTCGTGAACCGCTTCATTGATAAACGCAGAAATAGAATTATATTTGTATTTAAATTCTGGCTTCTTGATCAACCTAACTACTTCGCGATATAATTCACTGTCGATCTTAACTGCTTTATTAGCCATGGGTTACTGTTAGTTACTTTTAGTAACTTTTGGTTACTTGTTTTTAAATCTTGCCTTTCTTCACTTGCTGCTTAAACCAGTCATTCCAGGCTGCGAACACCCTATCTGAGTCTGTAGTGCCAACTTCTTCCGAGACTGCTTGGGAAATCTTATGGAATTCCTCATTTGACGCTACGACAAACTGCGCCTCGAGTATATCCGGATTGCCGGTCTTGCCTGCTGCCTCAACAACTGCTTCTTTTATCTTTGCCCGCAATTCGATATTTTTCCAGATTGCATCCCAGTTGCCTGCCCACTCTTTAACTCTTCCCCCGATAGCCTTTATAATTTCAGACTCGCCTTCGGTAAGGACTTCCGTTGGTTCAATCCGATCTAATTTTACATCATAATTCATAAGGTCTGCAAATCCTTTTTCTTGCAAGGGATCTTCTGTCCAGTGCTTCCTTACTTCCGCAATCTGGACTAATCTTTTGGACTGCTGCAGTCCGCTTGGAGAGGTTATTGGATTTGCAACTGCAATAATATCCGTCGCTTTGAAACTCGTTTTCGGAACGCCCAAATCATTTACCACACGATCGAAGACCGAATATGGCGAATCACCATGGATTGTACCTGCCACAACCTTTGCGAGCGCGCCGACACGCATCGCTTCATAGAGCGCGAGCGCTTCCTTACTTCTTACCTCACCAACGATTAATGCAGAATCCCCCAACCGAAGCGCGGTGCGAATGCCTTGCTCTGCTGGCACCTCAGATTCTGTCGGTGTTATTACCGAACGCACTTTCATTGACTGCACATCATAGCCCAGTCTTCTAAGTTGGTCAACTGGAAGCTCAAGCGTATCCTCAACAGTTAAGATTCTGTTCGAGCGCATTATTTCAACTAATAGCGAGCCTAGTAGCGATGTTTTTCCTGCACTTCTGGTTCCCGCGATTAAGATTGTTCGCGCGCCATCAATCAAAAACGAAAACAGGCCTGCTGCGAGCGGTGTTAGCATGCCTGCCTTTATGAACAACGGCAGCGTCCAAGGTTTATCGCGATGTCTTCTGAATGCATATGCCAGACCACTTGGTGAAAGGGGCTGCTGGATTACTGCGACTCGCGCCCTGCCCGCAGGCACGATGAGCTCTGAATCAAGAACTGGGTTTGCTTCATCCAATGGCCTGCCGGACATCAGCCTGAGTTTAGTTGCCCATGACTGGCCTTCCTTATATGTTGGTGTTATGTTTGTCCTGCACTCGCCATAAACCGCATGCATAACAGAAATTGGTGCCTGCCCGATCGGCGCATTAACCACTATATCTTGTATGTTTGTATCAGAGAGCAAAACTTCTATTAAGCCAAAGCCAAGCGTGTAGCGAAGCAGTATTTTTGCGAGCTTGTCTATATCTATATAATTTAATTTAACGCCACGCGCGTTCGCGATATCTTTCAAAAGGTCGCGGCCGATGCTAAGAAATGTCTGTCGCGTTCTTGTCAGATTTAGATAATCTGTTTTTTGTGGCTGATGCTCCTCCAGCACCTGTCTTGCTTCGATCAACAACTCGTACAGATCTTCTGAAAGGTTAAACTCTTCTGGTGCCACGTGATAGAGCAGCCGCAAATCGTGCGGCATCTTCAGTATGAGCACTTGAGCATTATCAGACAATGTGTATTTGTCTAGCTCCTCCGCACCTGCGGGGTATGATGTTACTAGTTTGGTGTACATGAAAAATGGCCTGACCTGTACTTTTAGCAGCCGCTTGTAAACATCCCTGCTTCCTGTCTTGTAGCCATCCAACTCTGGGCTTGCAAGCTGTATCAACTTGCACCCATCTAACAAATCAATAATATGCCTCAATAGAATTGTGTACGTGCCCGCGCACTGCGCATAATTTGGCATAGGCTCCTTGCTTTGTTTTGCAAGTTCCTCGCGCAGTTGCCGCTTGACCATTACGTATGCACCAATCGGGTCGCTCTTCAGATTTCCAATCACTGCTTCCTGAAGAAAGGCATGCCAGCCACCAACAAAGCGCTCACACTCCGTTCCAAATAAGCCAGAGAAGTCAAGAATATTTTCTTCACGCACGAGCTTGCCATACACATCTTTGATCTCAAGCAGCATGTTGACTTGGGTTTCATCGTATAGGTATTCCTCGCGCTGTATAAACGCAATTCTATTTACACGGCCAGCCTCGAGCAAAAGATCGATAACAAACGCCATTGTCTGCGGGTCGTCTTCTATTGAAGGTGAATATATTGAGTCTTCATAGTTGATTTTTAATGTACGTAAGCCGCCCTCGTGCACAATTTTGTACTCTGGCGGCGCATTGTCTGTGGCCATAGTTTTTTGATAAGTTAGGCGGATTTAAATGTTTGTGTACACGCAAGCGAAGGTTTTTATATGCCCGTCTAGTGTATTGATTATGGCCCTTTTCAGTCCAACACAATCCCAGCAGCAGAGCCCATCCTACCCACCCGCAGGCATGTCTGCTTACCCTGCCCAGCAATTTCCGCAGCAGGGATTTTTCCAGCAGGGCCCGCCAAAGGAACTGGTGAATCTCCAACATGATGTTAAAACACAGGTTTCAGGCATTTCAGCAAGAATGAAACTAGTGGAGAATCACATCGATACTCTGCGCTCACACATTGACCTTCTGGACAACTCGCTGATAGAGAAACACAAGGCGATTGTTGAGGAAGTCCGTTCGGTTGAGTATTCTGTGCGAGGACTGCGTGCAGACATTGATATGGTAAAAGATTTGACGGAGCGAATCGCAAAGAGATTGGAGGAGCTTGCCTCCCGCGAGCAGGTTAAGATTCTCGAAAGATACGTGAGCTTATGGCAGCCGCTGAACTTCGTGACGCGTTCAGAGGTTGAAACAGTTGTGAAAAACATACTCGCCGATGTGGGTGTGAAAATAAAGGAGAAAGAATAGATTTTTAAAATGGCAAACCAAAAGAGAGCTAGTGAGGTAAGAATGCCACAACAATCACCGCCACAACCACCGCCCGGCATGCCAGCACTGCCGCCGCCTATGTTTGTGCCCCAGACATTAAAGATACCAAACAGCCCGCTCATCATCCAGCACCCTGGCCTGCCGCCGCTGGAATCGAGAATGGCAGAGCTGAAGGCCGCAGGCCTCAGGGACTCAGAAGTAAGGCGGCAGATGTTAAGCGAGGGCTATTCGTCACAGGACTTGTTGACTTATTTTCAAACGCAGCAGTTTGCGCCGACGCAAGGGCCAACGGAGATGCCAATGATGCAGGGCATGCCAATGGCGCTGCCACCACCACCGCCACGCTACGAGCAGGAGGGCAGGAAGGAGGATGTCATAACTTTACTTACAGAAGATATTCAGGAAATTTCTGAGGCAATAATTGCAGAGAAGTGGGGCCAGGCAAAAAAGGAGATCGAGGCGATGGCAAACTGGAGAGAAGACGCAGAGTCAAAGATGTCTGGCATGCAAGACCAGCTCAAGGCGCTCGAGGCAAAAATGGATTCACTGGAGAAGGCAATTTTTGGAAAGGTTGAAGAATACTCGCGCGGCATATCTGATGTGAACGCTGAACTGAAAGCGATGCAGCGCGTCTTTTCTACGGTGATGCCAACCTTCACGGCGAATATTAAAGAGTTACAGGGATTAGTAGAAGACACCAAAGAAAAGAAGAAAAGTAAAAAGTAGTTTTTAAGAAATCCGTTCTCTTGTTATGAAATAAACACTAATCGCTAATATCATAAATAGCACAACGAGCGCGACGATTGTTGGGTGGAATATTACACCAATTGCCTGTTGGAAAGCAAACTGCTGCGCTGCGGTTTGCACAGTTGTTGGTGCGCCAGGCCTGCCCTCCAAGCCAGTTGCAAAGGTTGCATTTTCGGGGGCCAGCTCAGGGGCAGACGCATAGGAAAATTCTGGAAATACCTGCTGGACTGATATCACAACAATTATTATTATGATAAAAATAAATATCAAATAGCCAGAAGTTTCCTTTGTCATCGCCTTCATCATGTCCTCGCCTTTTACGCCAATAAACAAGAATGTCATGAATAGGAACAAGAACATAATCAGGAAAATTGTTAACATCGGCATCGCATAGCTGAGGAACTGCGATGTCTTTACAAATGAGATGAAAATCATGCCTGTTACTGCACCGACGATTATGTTTACAATTTGCTTATCGCCAAAGATCTGCCACTTGGAAAGCAGGCCATACACAATCGCAGTCACAAGCAGGAACGGAAATACTGTTTCGTAGAAACCTAATCCCTTTAACAAACCGACTGCATCAATCAGTGAGGCCATGCTAAACGATTATGAAATGTAATTAAAAAGCTTTGCCCTAAGTGCCGTCGGGTCTTCCGCCGCCCCATATAACTAATGCAATCACAACTAACGGGATTGCAATAACTATGCCCAACCCAATCAAGGTATTCATTAGTTCTGGGCTGATGTTTATGCCGCCGCCCGCGCCAATCAAGAAGTTTGTGAAGCCTGCCAATGCTGGAATGCTATTGCCCGTTGCTGCACCGACAATGCCAATAAAAATTACTAACACTGGTAGTGCCAAGAGCCAGACATACCACTTGGGCCCAGTGGTTCCGCCCCAGAGATTTTCCAGCGGAACACCAAACATAGATAGCAACATAAGGAATAACAATGCTACGACTAACAAGAAAGATGCCTGTGGTATCAAGGTTGCCAGCGCGCTCACAACCGGGCTGTACCCAATTACCAGAAATGCAGTTGCCAGGGAAATAATTGCTGCGATTGATTTGACCTGCGGCTGTGCATCGTTTCCTACGTTACTTCCTAAGATGCCCGTCTTCAGGATTATTCCGTAAAGGATTGCAAATATCAACAGGAAGGGCAGAACCACTCGGAAGAATCCAAATGCTGTTAATAAGTTTAGAACATTATCAACCGGGCTGGCGGTTATGACGACTTGTGCAATTTCTTCCGCGACCATATCTTACCTCGAATAATATTAACGGGATTGGTATATAAAGATTGTGATTTACTAGTTCTCGCCGCCTAACTCTCTTATCCTGTCGCTGATGCGCCCCAAGTTGTCTTCCATGCGTCTGATCTGCCTGTCAAGTTCATCTCTCGAGCTCTTCAAGCGCTTAATCGCTTTTTCTACGTCAAGCTTTTGATTTTTTAAACCGATAATTGCATCTTCAATGCGTGAGCCCATTTTACATCGCTAGAATAAATGCTGGCGTATTAATAAGGATTGCGGTTGTAAAGAAAATAAAGACTAAGAAAAAATAGATTATGTGTGCGCAACACTTGCAATCTCGTGGTCAACTTTTCTAAGCAGTGTTTTGATTCTCTCTTGCAGCGCAATCTCTTTACCCAAAAAGTTGGCTGCTTTTTCCAACGCGGTAATTACTGTAGTGCGTACACCTGCCGTCCAGCCGCCTTGGTTTATTGCTACCCCAAGATTCTCGTATGCTGCAGTTAGATCTGCAAAGACTGCCTGCTCGTCTGTGGCCTGCTGGCCCGCGAGCTGCTCTATCTCTTGCAGTTCTGAATCTACTTGGCCATACACATGTCTATATGTGACCGCCATACCTGTAGTGGGCACGGACTTAAATACATTCAACTCGTGTCCTATTCGCGCCATCAAATCGCCCCTGAAGCGCCTCGCCATCTTCCACTTAGCAAATACTATGCGCAAGGTGCTATACGCGAGCCTCGCCGTAGCTAGCACGCCAGATGCGGGAGCCCATGTTCCTGTTGCAGGTATTTTCTTGGCTAAACTAACTGCCTTTCGGACATAAGTTGTAGCACTTTCGGTATCACCTAACTCTGACTGTATGTCTCTAAACGCACCACCGAGGTCATGCAACGCCTCTACTGAGAGATTTTCAGACAGTTTACCAAGCACCCTTGCCCGCGTGCGCCTGAATATAAGTGCTAAACCGATTGCAATTAATGGTATTCCAAGCCAGACGGTTCCAAAAAATGTTTCTGTGCCAGCACTTACGCCACCAATGCTATAAAAGGTTGGCAAAACCACTACTGAGATAACTCCGGCAAGAATGAATCCAATGCCTCGCCATCTCCAATTCCACGGCGGATCGTTCCCTGAAAGTTTCCACGACATTGCTATTACCGTAATTGGGACTGCATACGTTATTGCGAGACTAATTGCGGTTCCGACTGATGTTGCTAGGTATAATATTGGCGCGGATGGAACGTACCTCATCGCAAAGATTGCCAGCACAAACGCGACCAACCCTGCTGCGCCTTTGTTCTCTTTCAAAAAATCTATCCGCAAGACTAACAAAGCAAACAACGTTACTAACAGCGTCCAAATTAAAAATCTGAGCGGCAAAACGGAAGATGGCTCGGCAGGATTATAGCCAACCAACAGCTGCATTGCCGGGACGATATACGCAGATAAATCTGGGAACGGTGGAAGATTTATTGGTGCTGGTTGCTCTAACTCTACAGCAAGTGTTGCAACGGCAGAACTCGCTAATCCAAGCGCGGCTAAGCCAGATGTTTTTATGAAATCTTTTAAGGCCATTTTGTTTTTGCAACGCGAAAACAAACGCTAGAAAATTGCTCTGCAATTTTCTGCGCGCAGCCGAACTTAGTTCAGCTTGCGACCCGCAAACAAGCGGGTGAAGTTTGCGTTGTCTTACACTCCAACTCTCCAGATAAGAGCGGGCGGTATTTAAATGTTTGCACACTTCTGTGTTTCAAAACTTTACTACACTGCGAAATATAGAAACATTTAAAAACCCTTCTTTATTTGAAAAATATATGGCAACGCTCGCTCAGCTATTGCGCGGTTTCCAGAATAGCCACCCAGGCGCAAGCTATAGTTTTTCTCCAACCGGGTTGACAATAACATCTACGCTTGATGATTTGACAGAAGCACGAGCACATGCGATTGCAGACAGGATGAACAGCCGGCTCGATCGGCCGCGTGGCTTCTGGCGCTACGCCCCGACGCTGGGGCTGGCCGGCATTGGCACACTACTGCTGCCTGGACTTGGCACGTTGATTGGCGCGGCAATTGGCGCGGCACAGTATTACCGTAGGCAACCAGAGGCGGAATCCTTTGCTCTTGGAACAGAAACCTACACCTTCAGAAACTTAACCTGGAAGGGCATAAGAAACTTGTTAAACCGAAATTTATTTGAAGGCGATTCATCTGCACTAGCTGTTAGCAGAAATCGTTTCCGCGCAATTCCAATAGAAGAAAGAAATGAGCGCACGGTTAAGTACGACGTGCAGGCTTACACTGCTAATGTTGGTGGAAACAACGTAACAAAATATAAGTTGGTTATAAATTACGCGG
Organism: Candidatus Woesearchaeota archaeon; assembly: GCA_964619325.1. Lineage (GTDB taxonomy): Archaea > Nanobdellota > Nanobdellia > UBA10117 > UBA10117 > CAZUEL01. The sequence continues at coordinate 61,142 of CAZUEL010000001.1, forward strand.
CCAACCCAGCGCAAACACACCTGAAATACATAAAAGAAGACTTAGCATACATAACACAAACAGTTTCGGAAGCGAGACCGAGACCGCGACTAGGCTTTTTCCAAAGCATTGCAAACGCGTTCAGGGGTCTGCTTGGCAGGCCTGCACTGACACCATAACAAACAATATTATTATATTTTAACGCTCGTGCGCCGCAGTCCAGCCTCTCGCCGGCCTTCGGTGTTTAACATCGCGGCCATTTCTTTAATTAGCTCTGGGATGGGCCAACCCTGCTTGTTACAAAGTGTTTTAATTTTATTTACTAATGCGCGTGCTTCTGAGACTAATAGCATTGCCTTTTGCGCCTGCCCTCCAGCCTGCACAAGACCTTTTATGTCATGCCGCCCGATGCCTGCCCACGCGCCTTGCTGCAGCGC
>CAZUEL010000002.1:0-51621 GCA_964619325.1 Candidatus Woesearchaeota archaeon
ACGTCACCTATTATCGAAAGTTTTACCTTGTGCTGGTGCACCTTCGGGTTTTTCACAAAATCGCGAGTCATGTTCTCACCGATCCTGAAAAGCTCGTCAAGCTCATCTTTCGGGCGCTTCAGATTTTCCGCAGAAAAAAGCCATAGGGTAATCTCTTTTACACCGAGCTCAACGCACCAATCCAAAACTTCCTCGACTTTTTTTGCGCCGTACTCATGGCCCATCCACACAACTTCGCCAACCGCGTGCGCAAACCGGCGGTTGCCATCGCAGATGATACCAACGTGCCTCGGAACATTCGTATCCAACTCAACCATAATCACACACTCACTCCAACTTTATTGATTCCTTCTGATTCTGTTTCATCTTCAGCCAGAATTCAAAAAACTTTCTGCCTTCTGAAACCTTTGGAAATATTACCCACACTATCATCAGGACAATCACTATCGCTGCAGCGGAGAAAAATCCGAGCAGGAAAAAGAACAGCGCGCTGAGATTGACTTCGACTAATACCATGCAAGGAACAAAAGCGAAGAATTTTTAAGACTTGTCTTATGCATGAAACCTAATTTCTGGCTTGCTTCCCTTCCTCATTACGTAAATTATTCCGGTTTCTTTTGTTTTTTCAGAACAAAGTTGCAATGCATAATTTGCAATTTCTTCTGGAGAAAGTGCATTCTTTGCGTAATCTGGAAAATATTTTTTATATTCTTCCGTGGCCACATCTGACGGAGAGATACAATTAACTTTTATTCCGTGATCCTTCAACTCTTCAGCCAAGCCGACGGTCAAGTCTTCTATCGCCCTTTTTGAAACATAGTAGGGAAGCCAGCCTTTTGCACCGCTTTCAAAAGTGCCAGAAATATTAATTATGCTTCCGCCTTTTGGTATCATCCGGGCAAATGCCTGCGCTAATAGGGCTGGCGCGGTCAAGCCCACGGTAAATGTATCTAAAATTATTCTTTGCGAAAAGGTTTCGTAGTCCTTGCCAGCATAAGCTTCGTTTTCACCATGCCAAACTCCGGCGACGTTAACTACTAAGTCGATCCATTTTGTTTTCTTTTTAATTTTTGATATGAGTTTATTTACAGATTTGAGATTACTTAAATCTGTAACAAATATTTCCGCCTGCCCACCGGCTTTTTCAACCAGAGACTTTGTTTTTTTCAAATTTTCCAGTCTGCGCGCAACCAGCGCGGTTACGAAACCAGCCCTTCCAAACTTAACAGCAATCGCTCGACCTATGCCTGTTGATGCACCAGTTACTACTGCAAATTTAGTCTTAGCCAATTTAACACCGCATTTAGTACTCAGTAAATATTTTAAAGCGTTGTGCTTATGCAAACTAATGGCCTACGAACTAATTTTCGTTTCAGTCGCGATATTGGGCTCGCTGGCCGGCCTTGTAACTGACCTGAAAGCAAGATGGGTGCCGGACTGGACAAACCACTTCATGATATTCTTTGGACTCGGGGGCCACGCGTTAATCTCGCTGAAGGAAAGCTCAATCTGGCCCCTCGCGCTCTCGCTCTTGGTTGCAGGAATTTTCTATGGAATTTCTTTAATTATGTTTTATACTGGCAGCTGGGGGGGCGGCGATGCAAAACTGCTGATTGGGTATGGCGCGTTACTGCCGACATTTACGCCGTTGGCTGCGAACTACCAGGCGGCGTTCTGGCCATTCCCTGCGACGTTGTGGCTGAATATAATCCTGTTCGGAGCCGCATTCGGTCTGGTTTCTATTATTTATTTAATTGCTAAAAATCGCGAACGGTTTTACAAAAACTTAAAGGATAAAATCGGAGAAAACAAAAAAATAATTTACGCAGTCACGGCCGCAGTGGTTGCTGTTTCGCTGGCCGGAATTTTCACTAATTATTCGCTGATTGCGATTGCATTAGTTACGTATCTATTTATGTTTTTGTTCCTCGCGATGAAATCTGTTGAGAATGTTGCGATGATAAAAGAAATTTCCGCAAAGAGGCTGGTGGAGGGCGACTGGCTGGCCACCGAAATAAAAGCAGGTGGTGTGCACATCAAAGCCAGCAAGACTGGCCTGGATTTGGAAACGATTGAGAAACTCAGAAAATTAGAGGCAGATGGAAAAATCTCTGGCGTCAAAGTGAAAGAGGGCCTGCCCTACGTGCCAGCAATGTTTGCTGGCTTGCTTGCGAGTTTGTTTTATGGCGATTTAATGTTTCAGATAATTAACGCTTTGTTACAGTAACTATTGGTGGAGTTAAAATTTCTGGCGTTGCGATGAAATGTTTTGTGTAACACTGCGGCAAGTTATCTGCACCAAAAACTGTTACTTTGCCCTGTTGATCCAGCCAAAATTTTACACTACAATCTGTTCCACCAGAATACTCGCTCTCCCAATCGCTCGGCGAGAAGCCCGCGTACAAACTCCTAACACAATACTGCTGTGGCACTAATTTTCTAACTGTATCTCTAATAATGGCCAAATGGCGTGGCTCTCGTGCATTGTTTAACGATATGGTGCGCGGCCGCCAAGATATTACATTTAAGGGGTGCGTGCAGTAGGCAAAGAGATTATCTAAGCCATGCGATACGTTTTTAGCATAATATGGATATTTATGCTCTATTCTTGGCCCCCAGTATGAACTAAAATCACAATCTATTGTTGTTAACGGCTGGATTTTTAATTTTCTAGATTGTTCCATTAATGCTGGAGAAATACCTGCTAATTCTAGCTCTAGTTGTTCCTTGCCGAATTCTCTTAAATTCAGACAACGTTCCACTAAATCAAAAAAATCTTTTGGCGCAACTGCTTGTAAGTTAATTGTGAGTTCAACCGCTTTTTCTTTTGCGAGAAGATTAACTAAGCGCTTTGGACCCTTAACCAAATCACTTAATACAAAGTCCATGAAAAATTAAATTGAGTTAAACTTAAAAAGCTATTTACGGCAGTCTTCGTCTAACAACTGGCAATTCCTTCTTTTCTTCCTTTGTCGGTCTAGCTGCTTTTTTTTCTGTGATCCTCTCCTCCTGCACTACAACCTGCTTTGGTGCAGATTTCATCTGGCCTGCTGCTTTCTCGCGGATTCGCTTGGCGATCTCTTCCAACTGCGCGGGCTCCATCTTCTTGCCTTCCCACTCCAGCGAGATTTTGTCGTTCTCAAATCTTGGGATGATGTGGAAGTGAATGTGCGGCACACGCTGGCCAGCCACCGCGCCACTATTCTGCAGGACATTAACTCCCTTTGCTTCTACGCCCTGAAACGCAGCGGCCTCGAGGACTTTTATCAGTTTCATGTACGCCGCATCCAGCTCATCGGGCAGTTCGGAGAGGAACTGGTAGTGGCTCTTCGGAATCGCGACAATGTGCCCCGAGCTTGCGGGGTTAATATCCAAGAATGCGATAAAATTTCCGTCCTCGTATACTGTTGTTGCTGGAATTTTTCCGGATGCGATGTTACAGAACAGGCACTGCTGCGGCCCGCCAGACGTAGAAGCTGCGTGCTCAACTAATTCGCGCTCCTCTGGCTCCAGCTTTTCCAAAACCTTCTGCACAATCTGGTCGCGGGGCGTGCCTTTTGCCAGCTCTTCCTGAGCCAGCTTGTTCAGCTTGGCCTGCAGTTTCTGGAGCTGTTCCTCGGTTTCTGCCATGTCCTTAGTTGTGTGGAAGTATTTATAAAAGGTTTGCGTGCTTGCTTCAACATGGGCGAAATAGTTATCCTATCAGTTGGGGGTTCGCTTGTCGCGCCCGATGGGATTGACTTGGAATTCCTGAAGAAGTTTAGAAAATTAATTATTAATGAAACAAATGCTGGAAAACGATTTGCAATCATCTGTGGTGGCGGCAGGCCTGCCCGCGTTTACCAGGAAGCTGTCAAAGAATTGGCAAGCCCGACGCAGACAGAGGCTGACTGGCTCGGCATTCTTGCAACAAGAATGAATGCGTACTTAGTGCGGGTTTTATTTGCTGATGTTGCGCACCCAAAAGTTATTGAAAATCCTACTGAAAAAATAAATTTTGTAGAAAAAATTATTGTTGCCGCGGGTTGGGAGCCGGGCTGCAGCACCGACTACGACTCTGTCCTGCTGGCAAAAAATCTTGGTGCAAAAAGCTTGGTAAATTTATCAAACATTGATTTTGTCTACGACAAAGATCCAAAAAAATTCAAAGATGCGAAATCGATAAGGAAAATTTCCTGGGGCAAGTTTAGAAAATTGTTGCCTGCAGAATGGTCGCCTGGCCTGAACTCGCCATTCGACCCTGTTGCAGCAAAAGAGGCAGAGCAATTAAAGTTGGAAGTTGTTGTGATGAACGGAAAAAATCTTGAGAATTTGAAAGATTATCTGGCTGGCAAGGCGTTTGTCGGGACGAAAATATCAAGCTAACCCGCGCAGTCTCATCGCCTCTGCCACCTTCTGCACAGCCAGCGCGTATGCCGCAACACGCATCGAAATCTTATTTTGCTGGGCGAAGTTAGCAACGTCCCAGAACGCCTTTGTCATCACTTCATCCAGCTTGTCATTGACCTCGTTTAATTTCCAGTAGTAGCCTGTGCGGTTCTGCACCCACTCCAGATAGCTGACTGTGACGCCGCCCGCGTTGCACAGGAAGTCAGGAATTACAAAAATATCTTTCATTTTGCTAAGGATGTTGTCTGCATCTTTGGTCATTGGGCCGTTTGCTGCTTCGGCAATTATTCTACAACTTAGGCGCGGCGCGTTCTCGTGCGTGATTTGGTTTTCCAGCGCGGCGGGAACTAAAATATCTGCCTTCAGCCCCAATAATTGTTCATTTGTGATACACTTTGCGCCGGGGAAATTATGCAGCGCCCCAATTTTTTCCTTGTGTGCCAAAACTTTCTCAACGTCCAGTCCTTTTTCCGAATAAATCGCGCATTTCGAGTCAGAGATCGCGATGATTTTTGTTCCAAATTTCTGCTGCAGGAGTTTTGCAGTCCACCCGCCAACATTGCCAACCCCTTGGACTGCTGCAGTGGCTTTGCCCAAATCAAGTTTCAAATGTTTCGCGGCTTCCCTAATACAAATAACCGCGCCCATTCCTGTTGCTGTATTCCTTCCGAGCGAGCCGCCGAGCGCGAGTGGCTTGCCAGTGATCATCGCTGGCGATTTGTGGCCAACTAATTTTTCATACTCATCCAGCATCCACGCCATCTCTTTGCCAGACGTATAGACGTCTGGCGCTGGAACATCCTGATCTGGCCCGAGGTGTTTCCAGAATGCACGGATGTACGCGCGGCTTAATCTTTCTAATTCACCATCTGACATCTCTTTAGGATTGCAAACAACGCCGCCCTTCGCCCCGCCGTACGGAATCCCAACAACTGCGCACTTCCAAGTCATCCACGCAGACAACGCCTTTACCGTGTCTAGTGTTTCTTTGGGGTGAAATCTGATTCCTCCCTTGCATGGCCCGCGGGCATCGTTGTACTGAACACGGAACGCAGGAAATGTTTTTGTCTTGCCGGAATCCATTTTGACTTTTAGATTTGCTTTGAAAATGCGGGCTGGCTCCCGCAGCAGTTTATGCAGCTTCGGCTCAAGCTTCAGAAATCTTGCGGCCTCGTCCAGCTGCATTTGTGCAATCTTAAGCGGATTTAATTGTTCTGCCATAAAATAAATAACAAAAAGAGATATTTAAATGTAACTATGGTAATCGCGCGTCTAGCGTTTTTTTTGGAATACCTATCATGGCGCCAGCGGCACGCTGGCTTGCGCGTGTTGCCTCGCTTAAATGGTGCAGGGCATAAGCAACCGCAACAGGCACAAAAATCCAGCTAAATGGTCCAAAGAGTTCACGTAAACCGTGGACGGTCATTTGGTCAAGTTGAAGCCCAAAAACAAGCAAGCCACCTGCCGCGGCGCGGTACTGATGTCTAGCAGCTTGGCTCGCATACTTTATATATAGCTCTTGCCGCGGCGTTAGTGGTGGGTCCCGTGTTACGGATTGTTCTTCTATTATGTGTTTGTCCCATGTTACGGGTAGTTCTGCCATCTTGCTCGAATAGCTTCAATATGGTTTATAAAGCTTTGGTTACTCTTCGACTATCATAACCAATCTGTAATTCGTTTCTTGATGTTTAAAATGTTTCGTTCGTAGTGCAGGCTGGCCAACAGCGTTACAATAAAACCTGCGATGATTGCAAGCCACTTTAGTTTTGGCAGCGTCAGGAACACAACAAACAATTCCAATTTTATTATTCCTAAAATTATAATAGCAACAATCGCGCCGTGAGAGAGATGTTCAAACGGATGCAAGCGCTTGTGCAGGAATTTATGCAATTTATGAAATTGTTCAAACATTTCTCAACACCCTCTCAACTCGATCCATTGCTTTTTCTATTAATTTATAATCGTTTGCATACGAAAACCTTGCCAGCCCTTCACCGAACGGGCCGAACTCTGTGCCAGGCACGCAGGCAACCTTTGCTTTTTTGATTAAATCTTGTGCAAACTTTACGCTTGAACTGTTGAATTGTGAAATGTCTGCAAGCGCGTAGAACGTTCCTTCTGGATTTACAGTGCGCAAGCCAATTTCATTTAATCTCTGTACAATTAATTTTCTTCTCCTATTGTATTCACGAACCATTTCTGAAATATATTTTTTTGGCAGCTTGAGTGCAGCAAGGCCGGCCAGCTGGCTCGTGTGTGGCGCACAGATTTCCAAGTAGTGATGCACTTTTGAAACCGCTTTCACAAACTCTTTTGGCCCATGCAGATACCCAAGGCGGAAGCCGCACATCGCATAAGTCTTAGAGAATGTGTTAAACGTGACAATATGTTTTGACATTCCATTCAGCGAGCCAGGCGAAATATGTTTTGCAGTTCCATAAATTATTTTTTCGTATGCCTCATCTGAGAAAATGTATAAATCATTCTGAACTGCAATGTCCGCAGCCTCTTCCAAAACTTTTCTTTTCAGGACCGTACCAGTCGGGTTGGCCGGCGTGTTCAGGATTATCGCAACTGTTTTCTTGGATATTTTCTTTTTGATTTCGTCCGGATTGATTTGCCAGCCATCCTCCGCGCGCAAACGGACAAATATGGGAACGCCATCCGCCAGCTCGATCGCTGGAACATAGCCTAGGTATCCAGGGCTTGCCAGAATTACTTCCTCCGTCGGGTCAACTGTCGCCAGAAGCGCAGCCATCAAGCCTTCCTGCGAGCCAGCAGTTACAATTACATTTTCCCAGTCCGCCGGAATTTTATTTTCTCTTCTTAACTTATGGGCGATTGCTTTCCTTAAGTCGGTGCAGCCCGCTGCGGGGGAGTAGTGCGTTCCCTTTGCCAAAGAATTTTTTGCTGCTGTGAGGATTGGCTTCGGCGTTTTGAAGTCGGGCTCGCCAATAGACAGAGAAATAATATCTTTTTGTTCTGATGCAATAGCCTGCAGCTGGAGCATTAGCGTATCTGGAAGTTCTTGCTCTCTTTCGGAGATGTGTGTCATGGCCAAAGTTAAATAAAAAACAACATATTTAAGTTTAATTATGTTACATGGCAGCATTTGGGTTAGTGGATATGATTTCTGGTTAAAATTGCGAGCCATGTTTCTTCTATGGCATGGCAAAATACGGAAACCAAACTATCTATTCTTGCGTAATACTTCATTTCTACTTGTTTTTTAATTAATATCCGTGGGTTCACACCAGGTTTCTCCGACATTAATATTGAAAAATCTATGCCCGGCTCGCTGTAATCGTATGTGTTCCACGTCAAATAATTATGAGCCACACCAGTTCGTGGGCGAAAGTCAATTAACGAAATAGTATTTATTATTTGTTCCAATAGGCCTAGATCAGATGCTGTTTGGCATATGTGTACTAACGCATCTTGGTGCGGTAACGACCCGGGCGACGCACTAACATAATCCTCAAACGTATCTCCTGCCATACATTCACTACTTACAAAAATCTTTTAAGCCTTTTGTACAGTGGGCTAAATAATCTTCTCCCCAGTCTCCAGCTTGAACACGTGAATCACATTGACGGGGCAGACCTCTCCAGACGTCTTTAGGTCTTCGTACTCTGTGTCGTCAATGTCCAGCTGCCAAATATCGCCGAAGCCGGGCTTCGGCGGGACATCCGAACTTCGTTCGGATGCATCCTTGCTTATTTCCACGCCGCCCTTTAAATTCGCTTTGTTGTCCTGTGCCATCTCCCATCTCTTGTCAAAAACGGCAACACAGGCTGCCGCACCGATGCACCCAGTTCGCTCATAAATGATACGATACTTCTTTCCCTCTAGCAGCGATTTCTTTACGTCGGCTGCGTTCGAGTTGACAGTAAATTCCATAGGCAAACGTTAAAAATAAGTCTTTTAATCTTTTCGCATGGCCTCGAAACTCGCTTCGGTACGAAAAGCCTGTAATATAAATGATGCTGCGTTCCGGGAAACTGTAAAACATTTTTCCGCCCAAGCCGAGCAGAGCTCGGCTGGGCCCAGCGGAACAAAAAGTTCCGCTTGGGAGTTCAAAACAGAAAAAGATGTTGCTAAATTCCTGAACAATGAAATTAGAAAACGCGGGGCGAGGCTGGCCTTCAGAATAATTGTGGCAAATGGCCCGCACGCGTTTGAGTTACACCACAAGCCCTGCAAAAAAAGATTAAAACGCGGTTTCACTGTGATTGATTTTGGCGCAAAGGTAGGAAAGTATTGCTCGGACATGACTCGCACCGTTTTCGTTGGCGAGCCGACAAAGCGGGAGCTGGAACTTTACAATTTAGTGAGAAACGCGCAGGTAAAGTGCGTCAAACTTTCAAAGCCTGGTGTTTTATGTTCTTACATTGACCACAAAGCGTCCGTATTTCTGGGAAAGTACGCCCCAAACTTTATTCACGCGGTTGGCCACGGCATCGATAAACGAGTGCATGCAAGTCCAAAAATCTCGCCAAGATCGCCGGACAAATTGCGAAACAGCGACGTAATTGCAATCGAGCCGGGCATTTATTTCAAAAAGCGGCTCGGAATCAGGATTGAAGACACGGTTTTAGTTAGGAAGAAACCGCTGGCACTAACTAAGTTTACAACTAAGTTAGTAAAAGTTCAAGCGAAGTAGTTCTGCAGAGCCGCTTTATTCTTTTCGATCCAAAATGTATTTCTCTTGATTGTTTCCAGCGAATTATTCACAACCATTTTGTATTCTATCTTGTGAGTTTTGAAAAACTTTTTGGCCTCTGCGAGTTTTTCTCTGCCAGAATACGGCGTTGTAACATCTTCTAGTACGTCTACAAATAATTTTTCCGCAGACTTTAATTTTTCTATCTTTTTCCAATTACTTGCTGCCCAGTCCAGGAGGAATGGCCTGCAGAGTGGGTTTCCGCTGACTGAAGAAATAACCTGAGCTGTATCCTGCATACGAACATCTTTTGAAAATCCAAATTCCAAAGTCTTTTTCAGTAAATCTGAATTTTTGAAACCCCCAAGCGAGCCGAGCAAAACCTTTTGCTCCTCGGGAACTTTTGTTTGTTTGTAAAATTGCACAATTTGCGCGTATGTGTTTTCGCCTCCAGTCCTGGAGCCAACATACAAAATTGCGGAGCGCAAATCTGGGTGAATTTCTCTTGTCTTCAGATATTTTTCAAATAACTCTTTTCCGATTTTCAAAGCGCCGGAGTCTTCTGTAAACACCAAAAACTTTATTGCCAAGCTTCTTAGCAATCTATCTTCCTCTGGCTCATTTTCGCGAGGTTGCCAGCCGAGCCTTGCCAGCACTTTCCTAAAAGCTGGCCTGCAGATTTCCCTGAACTTCGGCCAAATTTCATTCCAAAAAGATTCCTGCGAGAAGAAATAATAAATCTGCCATAGATTCCCAAAAATATCTGCAAGCACGAGGAAGCTGTCCTCATTTCGGTACGCGCGCAGGAAGTCAAGATATTTATCGATTGCCAGCTCGCCATGCTTCGTCAGCCTGAACAAATCGTTCTGTACGCCCCACCGGTCAGCTGCGGACAGTGTTTTGTTTCCCACCAATTGTCTTAGTTTCGCGAGATTTGCGTCCGAATATTTTACGCGGTAAAAGCCGGCCTGCCCGTAATTTAATTTGAACCACTCTGGCGCGGCATTTAATTTTATTACTGCATTTTGTTTATCAAAAGTTGTTTTCACCTGCTCGGCGTTCGTTTTAATTACCAGTGGAATCGGCCAGACTGTCTTGTCTTTTAGCTGAAACGCAAATCGTTTTTGTTTTAACTCCAGATTATTTCCGTTCAGTTCTGCCTCCACCAACGGGAAGCCGGCCTGCCTAATCCACGCGTGCATAATTTTTTCCACGCTCTGCTTTGATGCAGAGGCGAGGCAGTCCCAAAAAGCTTCAGACGTTGCATTTTTGTACGCGTGGCGGTTTAGATACTTACTAACACCTCTGCGAAAATTTTCCTCCCCTAAATATGTGTCGAGCATTCTCAAGATGCTACCGCCCTTGTTGTAACTTATCGCATCAAAAACTTCTGTTATGTCGGTCGGCGTTTTAATTTCTACTTCGATCGGGTGCGTTGATTTGAGCGAATCCTCGTTCAGCGCGATCTCGGTCTCCTCGGAAATAAAGTCCTCCCAGATTTTCCACTGTGGGAAAATTTCGCCTGCCGCTTTGTAGGCCATATATGTTGCGAAGCTCTCGTTCAGCCATAAATCATTCCACCACTCCATCGTCACCAGATTTCCAGACCACTGGTGCCAGAGTTCGTGCGCGATCACTTCGGCGACGCGCTTCTTGATTGCGGTCGATGTAATCTTCGGGTCGAACAACAATAAAATTTCGCGGAACGTGATTATGCCCCAGTTCTCCATCGCCCCAGACTGAAAGTCCGGCAGCGCCACCAGATCCAGCTTGGGCAGCGGATATTTTACGCCGGAATAATCTTCGAAATATTTCAGGAACTTTTTTGTCAAGTCGAGGGCAAACTTTCCTTGCCTGCTTTTTCCTGGAACTGTTGCAACCCGAATTTCCACATCCTTGTATTTATCCTTCAGGAATTCAAACTCGCCGACGCACAGGCACAAAAGATATGTAGACATCTTCGGCGAAGTCTGGAACGAAATAATTTTTTGTTTGCCGTCCTTTTCCCAAGAAAAAGCTTTGCTTTTTCTGGGCCCAGCCGAACTTGGTTCGGCTTGGGTTTCTTTTTTTATCGGCATGTTAGAAATCGCCTTCAGCGTTGAATCAATCCTGACTGTCAGATCGAAGGTTGCCTTGTAGGCCGGCTCGTCAAAGCACGGGAAGCACTTGCGCGCGTAGTGGGATTCGAACTGCGTGGCTGCGAGATATTTTTCTTTACCTTTGCTGCCTTTGTACTTACTTCTGTAAATACCGAGCAACGAATCATTAAGCGCGCCTGAGAATTCTATTATGAGTTTTCTACGGCCGCTGATTTTTTTATTAAATTTCAGAATTAGCTGTTCATTTTTCGGGTTTAGTTTGATTTGTGGGGTTAGATTTTGTTTGTTTAGTATTAGCTGTGCACTTTTGATTTTCAGCTCTGCCGCATTTAACACAATCTCGTTTGTTGGCTTTGGAATTTCCAGATCGATTACCACGTTGCCGGCAAACCTGAACTTTTTTAAGTCCAAGTCAATAAATAAGTCGTAGTGCTTTGGCTTTGCGATTGCTGGCAAGCGGAAGTCCATGCAAATTACTGCTTTGTTTAGTTTAAAACATTTACGAGCTAAACGCGGCGAGAATGCTCGAGCCGGCAATCACCAACGCAAGGCCAAGAACTTTCATTAGCGTTACTGACTCGCCCAAAAAGAATCCAATTATCGAAGCGATTGCAGCAATGACTGCAAAAATTATTCCGGGCGGGATTATCATTTATTTTAAAATCGTATTTAATATATAAAGTTAACTTAGTAGCGCAACCGTTGCCTGCTTCAACAAGGCTTTCTCATAATCCAGATTTTTGGACTTGTAGGTCTCATCCGGCGTGTTTTTGTAAAATATTGTGTACTGGGCGCTCCCTTTGTAAGCATAGACTACGAGCGCTTCTATGCCGCTTGGCTTGTCATAATCAATGAATGCACCGTCCCCTGCAGCAAAATCTTCTCTGGTAACATATGCGTAACCCTTACTCAAATCAAAATATTTCTTCGCACCTGCGGGATTGCTAAACACAGATTTGTGTGCGCGGATTGTTTCGTCGCCGCGTTTGTACCACGTTTCGGTGCCTGTCGCGCCAATCGCAGACAGGTCTTCGGTTCGAGTATTTATGGCCTGCCAGCCCCCTGGAAAACCAGAACCTACTGCGATTACTTGCTGCGCCGGCGCTGCCTGCTGCTGTTGACCTGCGCCTTGATTTGTCTGAGCCTGCTGGCCTGCACATCCGCTTACTAATATTATTAATACCAATAACAATGCTGGAATGTATTTCATTATGTCTCGCCAGGCTTCAACAGCTTCTGGTTCAGCTGGTCGATCTTCTCTCTCGACTCGGTCATGAGCGCACCCCAGCCCTGCATTATCTCTGACTCTTTTTGTTTGATTGAGGAAATCTTGGACAAACTGCGCTGCAGGTCATCGAGTTTCAGCTGCAGATTTTCTATTGTGCGCATGATGTCCTTGTACTTATCAAGGCGAACAAAAACTGTGGCCCCAGCCTGTTCATACGTTGGCTGCGAGCTTTGCTGCATCGGCGGTGATAATGGATATGGTAGCTGTTGCGCGGACATCTGTAATTGTGTCTGAGATGGATAGGCCTGCGCTCGCTGTAAAGGTGGTAACTCAGGCAATGGTGGTAGCGGTGGCAGGGACTGCTGTTGTCCGTCGTCCTGCGCATCTAGCTGTGGAAAACCACCTGTCTCAGAATCTTCTGGCATCGGCGGGAGCGGTGGCAGATCGGAAAACTCATTCCGCGTTTCTTGCTCGCCCTTCTTCTTCCAGAACCAAACCATAGCTGAGAAGTAGCCTGCGCATTTATATAAGTTATTTACTTCTAAAGGCTAACAACTAGGGCTTCAATATTGCTCTCAAACTAACAAAATTATTTAAAGCTATCCTACCCAAAATTCCGAATGGGTGAGTTGGAGCAAAGGCGGTCTGAACTTTTCAGCAGGATAAGCGCCACGCTAAGCGCTAAGCCAGGCGTAGCCGGTAAGCCCAGCCTTTTTTCCGGCAGGTTTGCGGAGTTGCCCTACTGGCTGCTGTTAATCCCAATCGTGGTTCTCGCGGCCTGGGTGCGGACAAGAAACCTTGGCCTGCTAGTCGGCAAGTACTTGATAGAGCTGGACTCCTATTTGTGGTATCGATATGCAAAAATAATCTTTGACACGGGTGCACTACCCGCAATTGACACTGCTAGGTATGTTCCAGTCGGCGTCGACACATCTCAGTATGCTTTTTTTTCATACACACTGGCGTACTTCTATAAATTTATCCATATGTTTTTTCCAAGCTTACAACAGATAACTTGGCATGTCTATTACCCCGTTGTTGTAACCGTACTGAGTTTGCCCTTCTTCTTCTTGTTTGTCAGAAAAATTACAAACGTGCGAGTTGCGGTTGTTGCAACGGCTTTCCTCACAGTGATCCCTGCTTACATTCAGAGGACTTCTGCTGGCTTTGCAGACCACGAAGCGATGGCGATGTTGTGGATGTTTATTGCACTGATGTTTTTTGCATACATGTGGACTGAAAAGGATTGGAAAAAGTCCATCTCATTCGGTGCGCTTGGTGGTTTATTCGCCGGATTCATGGCTGGCACGTGGGGCGGATTTGCCTATCTAGCAGCAACACTCGGTATATTTTTAGCCACGATGCTTCTATTCTCAAAGATTTCTGCGCCACAGTATAAAGGCTATATCACGTTTTATATTATTCTAGCCGTAACTTATGCAATAACAAAATACACACCAATCATTTCATTCCTGAAATCACAGGATGGCCTGTATATGCTATTCCCAATAATTGTTGTTGGCGCGTACTGGCTGACAAAACTACCCAAATTAGACTCCTTCCTGCAAAAAATTGATGCAGTCCTACCACGGCAGGCCCTCGTAACGGCCTTGCTATTTGCAATTGGCATTGTGATTGGGCAGTTGTTAGGTATAATAGATTTACACTCAATCTACCAGTCCTTGACAAGAGCTAACCCAAACCGATGGACAACAACAGTTGCGGAAAATGCATCGCCGTTCTTCTTCGGTGGTGGCGGGTGGTGGGACAGCTTCGGCTGGGCACTTCTATTTGCCCTGGCTGGCGGCGTTCTGCTATCTATTTACATCTTCAAGAACAGGGAATTCGGTGTCTTTGACCTCAAAAGGCAGATGTATGCGTATATTGCCGGAGCAATTTATGTTCTATTCTTCTCTGGCTTTATATTTGGAAGATATAATTCTGGTGGAAGATTCCAAACAATCATTAACTTTTTCTCGAAATACTACATAAGCTGGCTGTTAATGTCACTAGCTGCATTTGTGCTTCTCTACCTATGCATGTATTACAAAGACAGGGTTGCTTTTGTAAACACCTTCACAGAGGACAAGTGGGTAATGGTGTTATTATTTGTGTTCTTCAGTTTTTCGCTAGTGGGCTCACGAATATTAATCCGCCTCATGTTCGGTCTCTCTCCAGCAGTGGCGCTGGTAGCTGCATGGTTCATGTTGCGCGCGATAGAAAAAACATCCAGCCACAACAAAACAAAAATCATTGCAATTATTTTAGTGTTGTTTATGCTACTTTCTTTTTACTCGCTTGCCAGAACGTCCTACAACATTAATCGCACGATGGGTTCGATGGTGCCCGGCCAGTGGGAAGCTGCAATGAATTTCCTAAATAGTAGCACTCCGGAAGATTCTGTGGTGACACACTGGTGGGATTATGGTCACATGACTACTGCCGTTGGGGCGCGACGCGCCGTGACTGACGGTGGAAACCTGATGAGCTGGAATCACGCGTCCGGCAGGTACTTCCTTACTGGAAAAGATAGCCAGTCTACGCTGGAATACTTATATTCACACCAAGTTAATTATACTCTTATATCGAACCAGGAAATTTCGAAGTATTATGCATTTTCGCTCATTGGCTCGGACGACAGCCTAGATCGGCTCAGCACAATTGGCATGTTTGGCCTGCAAGACAAGCGCGAGGCACGGGACGGCGATCTGGTGTTATATGGTGGACAGTGGACTTTTGACAGCGATATCACCACTGGTGATGTAGTGTTACCGCGCGGCGGGGCGCAAATACAAGGTTTCTCCCTTCTCGTAAAGAACAACGGCGTGGCAGAGGTTAAAGCATACATTTCTAACAATGGTAATCGGCTTATTTTCGATGTCGGTTGCCTGTACATACACACCTACCGAGCTGGATCAAACGCATATATTTATGGCAACAGGAGATCTTTCCCGCAGACAGAAAATACGCTGCCTGGTTGTCTGGTGATTGTTCCATTCATCGATAATTCCGCAGTCAACGATCAAGGTGCAGCATTCTGGCTCTCAGGCAAAGTCTGGGCTACAAATTTTGCAAGGCTGTACATGTACGGCGAGGATGATAAAAACTTCCAGCAGGTTTACTCAGACGCACTACCACTGGGCTTTTACAACGGCCAGCCAATCGGTC
The DNA here is from genome assembly GCA_964619325.1 of Candidatus Woesearchaeota archaeon. Taxonomy (GTDB): domain Archaea; phylum Nanobdellota; class Nanobdellia; order UBA10117; family UBA10117; genus CAZUEL01. The sequence continues at coordinate 15,548 of CAZUEL010000002.1, forward strand.
CGATAAAAATCTGGAAAGTCCAATACCCTGAAGGTGTTAAGACCGATCCGAAATACCTGGAGCCAAGCCCGTACGGTTAGTGGTGATTATATGTCAGATGGGTCCTACACTCTTGCGCTGATAAGCATCGCAGTGAGCTTTTTTGTAACGATTTTTCTTGTAAAAATCTGGATGCGCGCGGCAAAGAAGTTCGAGCTTGTCGGCAAGGACCTAAACAAGGTTGACGGCCAGCTCATCCCAGAGAGCGGTGGCCTGCCCGCCATGTTCGGTGTCCTGTCCGGCCTGCTGCTATATGTTTTTTTCAAAACATTTCTGCTCAAAACTGAAACAAACCTGCTCGCCATGTTCGCGGTGATGATGTCGTTCATGTTTGCCGGCTTCCTTGGTTTCATCGATGACATACTGGGCTGGAAAAAAGGCCTTGCGCAGTGGCAGAAACCGCTGCTGACACTGCCAGTCGCTGTCCCACTCATGGTGCTTGACGCAGGCCATCATGCAATGGCACTGCCGATATTCGGCCAGGTAGATTTCGGGCTCGCCTATCCACTAATTATAATTCCTGTTGCGATTGTTGGCGCCGCAAACGGATTCAACATGCTTGCTGGCCTGAACGGCTTGGAGGCAGGCATGGGCGCGATCATACTTGGCGCAATGGGCTATGTTTCATTTGTCACGGGCAACCCGCTCCTCTCACTAATCGCGTTCAGCACAGTTGCTGCACTTCTCGCATTTCTGATTTTCAATAAATACCCCGCAAAAATATTTCCGGGAGATTCGCTGACTTATGGCGTTGGCGCCCTGATTGCGATTCTTGCAATCCTCGGCAACATGGAACGCATCGCGGCCTTCCTGTTCATCCCATATTTTATCGAGCTGCTGCTAAAAGCGCGATATAAATTCAAGTTTGAGAGCACTGCAAACGTGCCGCAGCCTGATGGAACACTGCTTGCACCAGAAAAAACTGCATCGCTGGTGCACATCTTTGTCAGAAAGTTCGGGACAGAAAAATGGGCCTGCGGAGGCATATTGCTGACCGAAATATTCTTAGCGCTTTTGGCCCTCATATGGTACATCTAAAATGAAAATATTCGAGCAATTGAAAACCTACCTGAAGAGTGATGCTGCATTTATAACACAAAGTGGTACATTATTTACTACCTCACTTTTGGCGGCATTCTTAAATTATTTATACCAATTTTCAATGGGCCGCCTGCTTGGACCTGCGGACTACGGAGTTCTTGGTGCATTTTCTGCAATGGTACATTTCTTTCTAGCCATAACAAACACAATACAAACCGTGACTGCAAAATTTGTATCTGTACTAAATACCAACTCTGAATTGAGCAAAATCGGCTGGCTACTACGCAAACTTTCTACGAAAACATTACTAGCCGGCTTCGGCTTATTTTTCTTTTTCTTGATTATATCTGGTTTCATTGGAAACTTCCTTAACATTCCAAAATCGTACCTGGTCATGTTCAGTACATTTTTTATCGCACTCTTTTTGATATCTGGGTTGCGGGGCGTCCTACAGGGCCTACAGAAATTTAGGTCGCTTGGCCTAAACGTAGTTTTTGAGGCTACGTTAAAAATTGGCATCGCCCTAGGCCTAATATTACTGGGGTTGGGCATATCTGGTGCAATAATATCATTTGGTGCGGCAATGATAATTACAACCGCGTTTTCTTTTGTACCGCTTGCCAAAACATGGAGAAACGCAGCCTATTATGAATTAAACACTGCGGAAATTTACAGATATTCTATGCCCGTATTCGTAGCGATGACAGCAATCACTGCATTTTACACGCTAGACATAGTGCTGGTAAAACACTTCTTGGACGCAACGGCCGCTGGCCACTATGCAGCAGCATCAATCCTAGCAAAAATAATTTTCTTTGGTTCTATGTCAATCAGTCAGGTAATGTTCCCAAAAATTTCTGAGTTATATACAACCGGACAGAATTACCGCAGCGTCTTCGGCAAAGCCGTGGCCCTGACTGGATTGCTAGCGGCTACAGGCGCGGCGATCTATTATCTATTTCCAAAATTTGTAGTTTCTCTGCTTTTCGGCCCAGACTATTACGACATAATACCGATAATTGGGCTCTTCGGTCTAGCAATCAGTCTCTTCTCTATTTCTTTTGTTTTTGTAAACTACTTTTTAGCTATTAACAAAACTGACTTTGTTTATTTACTCATTTTATTTGTAGTAGCAGAACTCACGGCAATTTGGTTCTACCACAACTCAATTTTACAAATAATACGAATATTATTGGCCATTGTAACAATCCTACTGGCAAGCTTAGTTTTATATTTCTTTCTATCATTAAAAACTGAAAATGCGAGTGTCAATAATAATTCCAGCATATGATGAAGAAGCGAGAATAAAGGAAACGCTAGGCGCGTATTTATCATATTTTTCAGCAATGCAGCATGATATTGATTTCATTATCGTGGTTGAGGGCCATGACAAGACGCTAGAAATTGTAAAAGAATTTCAAAAGACCAACAGCAACGTCAAATATAGCTATTCTGCCGCGCGCTTGGGAAAGGGTGGCGCAATTATTTGCGGCTTCAAAATGGCCACCGGCGATCTCATTGGATTTGTGGATGCTGATGCAAGCACAGCACCAGAAGCGTTCGACTCGCTCATTAAAACAATTGGAGATTACGATGGCATAATTGCTTCGCGAAAAGTCCGTGGGGCAAAACAGATTAAAAGGGAGCCAATCCTGCAACGATTTGGCAGTCGCGGATTCAACACCTTAGTAAGAACTATGTTCTTGCTACCATTTAAAGATACGCAATGCGGTGCAAAACTATTCAAACGGCAAGCCATACTCACAATTTTACCAGAACTAGGCATAACTGAATTTACATTCGACATTGACCTGCTTTTAAGACTACATTTAAAGGAATTTAAAATTAAAGAAGTGCCAACAATTTGGGAGCATAAACCTGGCGCGAAATTTAATTTCACAAAATGGTTTTGGAAATTAATACCAATTATGTTTCTATCGCTATGTCGGCTTCGCCTTCTTCACTCCCCATTTAGAAGTGTTGTTCGCGCGCATGATGTGGTAAGAAGTAAGATAAAGAAACTATTTCCAAAGTTTTAGTGAGATAAACACTGCCGCGCCGGAAACTATTGCTACATAAATAAATGGTATCATCGGCCCGCCTAAAAACTGCCCGAATATTCCGCCCAGCAGCGGGCCAAGCATCAGGCCAACATCTTTTGAAGAATCAAATACGCCAGTCATCTCGCCACGCTTGCCAGCAGGAATAATTTGTGTTGCGATCGCCTCGGTACCAGGTATTATCCACGCCACCGCACCAGCGGAAAGTATGAGGAAAAACGCAAACATGTATTTGTTAACGCTCAGGAATGCAAAATACGAAGATGAAAACAGAAGTAAGAAGCCTGCAAGAATGATATATTTTGCACCTACTTTATCCATAAGATAGCCAGACGTCAGGTAGAGTAAGCCTTCTACTAACATCATCGCACCAAGAACTGCACCAGCTGCTTCTTCACTGAAACCAAAAACATTTGATCCGGCAATCTGCACAAACACCCACTCAATGCCAATCCAGATGTTTATGCCCACAGACATAAAATAAAGCGGCAACGCATACTTGTGGATCGAAATATATTCTCTGAAAGATTTAGCGAGCGCAAATAGTTTTGTATGTTTTATCTCTGTTTTGGTTTTTTGCTGAGAATCATACTTTAGTACAAATGCGCCATAAACTAAGCTAGCAACTACGAGCGCCGAAAAAATCAGGAAATTTGCGCGAAGGCTAGCCGTAGCGGTAACAATGCCTGCGATTATTGGGCCAGCAATCCACCCCACTTGCGAGAGCGTAAAATAAATCCCTTCAGATAAACTATACATTTTTGGTGGCGAGTACTCACGCACCAAAACCGCCTCTGGAATCCAGAATGCAACCGCAATTATTCCAAAAACAAACTCGAGAATCATCAACTGCCACAAATTCTGCGCAAAATAATAAATCACGCCTATGCCCGCAAGGCCGGCAAGGGCTGCGAGCATAATTTTTCGGCGACCGAACCTATCTACCGCGAGGCCAAGCGGCACTTCAAAGAAAAAAGATGCAGCATAAACAAGTGACACAGTCAGGCCGATTATTGCCAAACTCTCAGATATGTCTTCGGTAAAATATGGTATGATAAAATCGAATATGCCAAATGCAGTGACTACTAACAATCCTATGAGCGACACTTTGAAAATCTTTCCGAGTCCGCCGCGCATCGCGTCTTTAAACGAAATCATCCGCCCATCACCCTACACTCGCCATTGATGCAGGACGGCGCATACTCTTTTTCGGGACAGACTAAATTCAAAACTGGATCGACACATTTCACACGAGCGTTGTTCCACGCTATTTTGTAATCCTTGTTTATTGCAGTGATGCAGAAGTTTCCGCTCCTGCACTCCAAATCTGTAAGCGAGCAGCGCAGGTTGTTGCACAGCGGCTTGACTACAACACAATCTTTTTCTGAAATGCAGCGGTGTGATTCTCCGTAAGAAGAAACTCCGCCCTGCGCGCAGTCCGGGTCTGTTGCGTACGTGCAGCCCAACGGACAGACGGAGTCGCCCGCACGGCATTCTGGCTTTGTTTCCGGAGTTATTTTTGCGAGCGCAAAGATTGCATACGCAACTATTGCAAGAACTAAAACTGCAACAATGATTTTACCAGTCGCGGCCATATGATTTCTAAAAATTTGGCGTATAAAAAGTTTGAGTTATGAAAATTGTTACTGTACGATTAAAATTTTAGCTAATGCATAGTTATTTAAACAACAACTGCATTAAAAACATAAAGTTAGTAAAACTTAAGGAGGTCAAAACAAATGGTCAAGCGAAAAGTCCACCACAAGAAACGAAAGGCGAAGAGAAAAACGCATAAGCGCGTGCACCACAAGAAACGCAGGTAATTATTTATTGTTTAGTGTTTTTTTAGTTTTGTTTTTTAATTTGCACATTAAAGTTCACAAACTATGTTTTGTGTTAAATCCTCTTTCCCCGAGCACACGATGTGCAACAGTCCATATTTTTGTTAAAATGCTCCTTGCACACACTTGCACCGCAGAACTGGCACGAGTTGGTGGCTGGCCTGCCGCAGTAAACACACATACTTGCACGGGACACACTTGCTTTCATCGCTAAACTTTTTTCCATCTCGTCCCGCCGTCCTGCAGGTCTTCCAGCAAAATTCCTTTTCCTTTCAGCTCGTTTCTGATTCTGTCCGAAGTTTTCCAGTCTTTGGATTCCCTTGCCTGCTCGCGTTCCTTTATGAGTTTCATAAGTTCGGCTGGAAGTTTTTCTTCTTTAATGTGTTTCAAATTTAATCCTAACACATTATCCGCATCAAGAATAAATTTATAAACTTTTTTTGCTGCTGCGGAGCTTAGTTTATTTGCAGCTATTGATTTATTTACCACAGACATAAGATCAAAAATTACTGCGAGCGCGCCCGCGATGTTAAAGTCGTCGTCCATCGCTGCCTCAAACTTGTCTTTCGCTTTTGAAATTATTGTATTAACCTTTTCACCGGCTTTTGCACTAACATTTTGCAGTTTCAGAACAAAATCAACGAACTTTTGGTAAACTGCGTTTGTATTTCTCAAATTCTCTTCCGAGTAGTTGATTGGCTGGCGGTAATGCGTTGCCGCGAAGAATAATCTCAAGACCTGCGGCGAATATTTTGCCAGCGCGTCTCGGATTGTTACAAAGTTTCCTAATGATTTTGACATCTTCTCGCCATTGACCATTAAAAACTCATTGTGCATCCAGTAATTCACGAGCGGCTTTTTTCCGGAGACAGCTTCTATCTGCGCGATCTCGCACTCGTGATGCGGGAAAATCAAGTCTATGCCGCCGCCGTGGATGTCGTACTGCGGGCCAAAGAATCTTTCTGTAATAGCTGTGTCTTCGATGTGCCAGCCAGGCCTGCCGGCCCCAAAGGGCGAGGGCCAGAACGGCTCGCCTTCTTTATGGCATTTCCAGAGAGAAAAGTCACCGGGATTTCTCTTCTGCGGGTTCTGTTCAACTCGGTGTTCCTTCAGCTGCTCAGGATTTTGGCGGGATAGCTTGCCATAATCTTTGAACTTTGAAATATCAAAGTAAATGCCATCGTCAATCTGGTAGGCGAAGCCTTTCTTCATCAGTCTTTGTATTTGGTGGGTTATTTCTTTTATGTTGTCTGAGGCACGGACATATTTGCTGACTGAAATAACATTTAGTGACTTCATATCTTGGTAGTATGTATTTTCAAATCTTTTTGCTAATCTTGCTGGTACTTCTTTTTTTTCATTTGCACGTTTAATTATTTTATCATCTATATCTGTAATGTTTTGCACGTAATTTAGTTTGTAGCCCTTCCACTTCAGATAGCGGGCGACGATGTCAAAATTTATGTAACTCCTTGCGTGACCGATGTGCGCATAGTCATAAACAGTCGGCCCGCACACAAACATTTTTACTATCTTGCCTCGCGGGACAAACTTCTTTTTCTTTCGGCTGAGCGTATCATATATTTGCAAAGTCATTGTTAACTATCCCTCCTTGATATCTTGCTTGGTAAACTATTTTATTATTAACACTTATTTTTTCTTTGCCATTGAATTCTTTTATTTTTCCGTTCCACTTGTTTTCATATTTCCAGCCTGCAAATTCTGCGGATTCGAAAATACTTGGGCCGCGATACGGTGCATCTTTCGGCATTTGCATAAGCGCTGTTTTGAGGAATTTCAAAAATAATTTATAATCTTCTCTGCCTTTGTAGCGCCCGCGATAAGTCATAGACCAGATTGGAACGTCTTTAAACCAAACAACTTCAAAGCCCTGGAACGGCTCGCCACCAACATACTGATCAACGTAGCGCCAGTCACCTGATTCTGATTTTATTAATTTGAGTTTTGGAAATGGATTTGTTTCTACAACGTCCTCTTTTGCCCAGCTTTCTGATAGTGCTGAAAACAAAAAGTCTGCAATTTGTTTTTCACTTACCATTTCAATCATTCTATTTTTCTTACTTTATTATTTAATACTATAAGAGCCTGCCTGCCTGTTAATCGCTTAACTTCGTATTTTGTATTCGCCTCAGCTTCATCTATGATTTTTTTAAATTTGGCTGCATAGTGTGCAGTAACTATAAACGGGACAATGTTGAGGGCTGTTAAATCTTTCAGGCCAACTATGTTTCTGTCAGCATGTTTCCACGCAGCAGCTTCGATGGTTGGGCAGACTATGTAGCTGCCGGCGCTGACGCCGACATATAATTTATTTCTTCTGACAAAACTTTTAATCCATTTATCAAAACCTGTTTTTTTCAGTCTATCTAAAATATAAAATGCATTTCCGCCGCACGAATAAAATACATCAAAATTTGTATATTTTTTAGCATTAATTCTCATACTTATGTCTGCTTCAATTATGTTTTGTCTTTTAACGCCTAATTTAATCAAACTTTTTCTAAGTGCTTTTACGCGGCCAAGCCGCCCTCTTAATTTAGCAGTATGCATTATCAAAACTTTGTTTTCAGAGATGGGCTTGTCTAGCAATACGAGAAATGCATTCTTAATTTTTTTTGTTGTCAGTCCTTTTGAGGTCAGCAATAGTTTCATCTTTCAGCTTTATGGAGCGGGGTAAGTGAGTTGCACACTTCTCTTCCGCTCTCGGACCCGCAGGGGGCTCTGCCCCCTTCAGGTGGACGCTCACCCTGACAAACAAAACCAAAGGTTTTGTTATACAGCAAAACTTCGTTTTGCTTGTACCCCCGGCGCCATCTTCGATGGCGCGAAGGAACCACGAGGCGTCCCAGCACATATCCCGAACCTGCAAAGTTGCATCAAACTTTGTTTGATGCGACGACTTCTTTCTTTGGATGCCCGGGAGCCTTTCTTTCCGTCAGAAGAAAGAAAGGCTGCCGCTGCAGGCGGACGCATAGCTGATCTGCCAACCCCGCTTAATTTAGCGACTGGCTCTAACTTTAAATAGGTTTTCTAGGCACCACATCCGCTACCACGGAGAGATTCGCCTTTCACTAATACCTCCTTCAAAAGTGCCACCAGGCCTTCCTGCTTGCCGACCTGCCAGCCTGCAGTTAAACTTTGTAGTTCAGTTGGGTCGCGATAGATCCCGTGTTGTATGGATGCCGGGCTTTCCGCGCTAACACTAACTAATGTGCTCTCGCCGCGAAAGACAACATTTGGCCCGAGCACTGTTCTACTATCGTACCAAAGCTGCAAGCTTCCAGCAATCGTACGCCAAGGCGTAGCGGTTGTTACGTGCCAGCTGTCAAATTTTCCGGCTATGCCGCCAGCTTTTTCTAGTTTGTATGTTTCATTTTCCATTTTCAATCCTCCCGTAAGTCTTTTTACGAGTATCAATCCAATCACGTCGTTCAGAAATCAGCCCTTGCTTCAGAAGCCAGCCTAGTGCGTATCGAATAGTTCTTTCAGAATAATCTGACCTTAGCTGCAGCTCTGCTTGGGAGGCTGGCAATAGTTTCAGAATTAGCGCCGCGGCTTTAGGCAGTACACCGGAAACTTGGGCTAGAAGTAAATACTAAATCTGCCTGTATGCGTTGTTCGCCCATAACCAGAAACCGAACCACAGCGTTTATAAATCTTGGGAAAGCGGCAATCTTATGCTTAATCCGTTCAAGAAAGAGCAGCCGCTTACGCCAAGCCAGAAGGCTGTCCTCGGAATAAAAGACGCGCCAGAACCTGCGCAGAGTGTGGGCGCGCAAGCAGCACAGCAGCTTGGCCAATACGTCACAAAAGATATGATTCTCGGCGACATAGTTGAAAGATTCCCACAAGCAGTTTTTGTGATGTCTCAATTCGGGCTGCACTGTGTCGGCTGCCACGCAAATGTTTTTGACACGGTGGAGGCTGGCGCGAAGGCACATGGCATGCCAGATGAAGAAATAAACGAGATGCTGGCTGAGGTGAACAAGGTGATTGCGGACAGCGAGAGGGAAGCCGAGGCAGAGCTGAATAAATTGAAGGCAGACGAGCAAAAATAGCCTTTTTTTAAAGCATTTATAAACACTTTAAGCGGAAAAACAGCCCTGACGTATGCCGATTTTACTGCATGGAAAGGCTTAAAAGTCCTACCGCCCTCAATTTTATGTGATAGTTATGACAGACGAAATTCAGACACAAGAGCCGCAGTTAGATGCCCAGGAACCTGAGGAGCAGGCCACAGAGGCAGCGGAAGCTGTGCCAGTGGAGAAGACAGCAGAGGGCGAGGTCCTCCCCTTCCCTAGAGCAAGAGTAGTCTCTATCATGCGCACAGAGATCAAGGACAAAATCATTCGCTCAGAGGTAAAAGAGGCGATGAATTTCTGGATCGGCAACTTACTAAAAAGAATTGCAAAAGAGATGAACAACTCAATGTATGGCTCAGTCAGCATCGCAGACTTTCAAAGGGCAACCAAGCCATATGATATGGTTGAGGACATCGTCAAAGACCAGGAAAGACTGATTGTCAGCTGCGAGAAATTAAAGCTAGATTCAGACTCCATCCGGAGAGAGATGTTGAGATTCTTTGCTACTATCCGAGGCAAGCCACTGGACGCTGAAACGCAGATGTGATGGCAGCTGAGAAAACAAAGATTCAATTTTATATTTCAGATGTAGACTACGATGCCAGCCAGAACAGCATACGCATTTTCGGCCTGACAAACGACAGAAAGCGCATAATAATCTTCGACCGGACTTTCAAACCATATTTTTATGCAGTCCTGGCTGATGATGCCGAGCCGGCCAGGGTGCTAGAGCTGCTCAGAACGACAAAACTCAACTACCAAGGCGAAGAGGTTAAAATAATCCACGTCAAGCTGGAGGAAAAGCGATTTTTAACAACGGCAGTGAAGGTCATAAAAATTTTTGCCGAAACACCAAGCCACATTCCAATCTTGCAGGATGCAGTAAAAGAAACCTATGGCATTGCGGCAAGAACAGAGTACGATATAAAATTTTTCAAGCGATATTTAGTTGATAAAAACTTAATGCCGCTCGCCCTCGCAGAAGCTACTGTCGAGCCGGGCAGCGCCCGTTTCGATGGCATAGATTATGTTTTCGAAGCGGAGAGCGTCAAGCAGCTCTCCACAGATGCAGTGCCTAATCTGAAGCTCTTGGCGTTTGATATAGAAACACTTTCTTCCGGCCCGTTCCCACAGCCGAACAAAGACCCGATCATAATGATTTCATTCTATGGCTCGGATGGCTTCAAAAAAATCTTGAGCTGGAAAAAGTTCAAGGATGCAGGCAACTATGTCACATTTGTCGACTCTGAAATAAATCTTATTGAAGAATTTATAAAAACAATAACGACTTACAAACCAGATTTATTGGTTGGTTACGGCTCTGACAACTTTGACTTTCCCTTCCTGCAGATTCGGGCGGCGAAATACGGCCTGAACTTGGACATCAGCTGGGCTGGGCTACCGGTTTACATCGGAACCAAAGGCAGATCCGCAGCAAAAACAAAGGGTTGCCAGCACTTAGATATCTCGCACTTCATCCGAAACATCATGGATTTGCAAACCGAAAGGTACAAATTAGATTCTGTTGCTAAGGAATTACTTGGCCGCGGAAAATTAGGTGGCGTTGATCCAAAAAACATCGCTGACATCTGGAGTAGCGGTGACGAGGACAGACTGAGAAATCTTGCGGAATACAATCTAGTTGATTCCGAGCTGGCACTGATGATTACAGAAAAAATCCTGCCGACAGAGATGCAGCTCATGAAATTGCTCGGCCTGCCCCTGTTCGAAATAAATAGGATGACTTATGGCCAACTGGTTGAGTGGTATTGCATCCGGAATGCTGCACAGTTTGGCCAGCTCGTGCCACGCAAGCCAAAGAACTGGGAGGTGTTTGAGCGCCGTAAGACGAGCTATGAAGGCGCATTTGTTGTAAAACCAAAGCCTGGGTTGTACAAAAATATCCACGTGTTTGATTTCAGAAGCCTATACGCTACGATTGCTGCATCGCACAACATCGGGCCGGATTCTGTGAACTGCTCTTGTTGCGCGGATGATGGGCGGGCAAAAATCGGAAGTGTGCATTTCTGCCAGAAGGAAAAAAGTTTCTACGCGACTTTGCTTGGCGACTTAGTTGAACGCAGAAAGAGAATCGGTGAGATCCTGAAAACCACGCCGCAGGACGACCCATCGCACCAGGACTTGATTGCACGCAGGCATGCCCTGAAATATGTTGCCGCATCATTCTACGGCTATCTGGGCTTTGCAGGCTCCCGCTGGTATTCGGTAGACTGCGCACAAACAATCACATACTTAGGCAGGAGTTACATTCAAACTGTCATCAAGACCGCGGAGAAGTTCGGCTTTGAAGTGCTTTATGGTGACACAGACTCATTGTTTTTAACTTCCAAAGCTGAAGTTGATACAAATAAGTTCTTGGATATTGTTAACTCTGCACTACCGAAACCCATGGAGCTTGAACACAGAGATTCTTTTGCGGCGGGATTGTTTTTGGAAGCTAAGGGCAAGGCTGGCGGAGCAAAGAAAAGATATGCATTATTATCTAATTCCGGAAATGTTGTTTTGAAAGGGCTTGAGGCGGTGCGCGGCGACTGGTCAATGCTGGCAAGGCGGGCGCAACGGACAGCAATTGAACAAATACTGAAGGATGGCTCGCCTGAACAGGCTGCAGCCTTTGTGCAAAACATAATCAAGGATGTTCGCAACCGAAAAGTTGATTTGAAGGACCTAGTGATCGAAGTCCGGCTCACTCGGGATTTGAATCGCTATGCGTCTAGGGGGCCGCATGTTGCTGCTGGCCTGATCGCTGCACAGCGTGGGGAACGAGTCGGCCGCGGAAGTTTAGTTCGGTTTATCGTGAACGCTGGGGCCGGCAAAATCTCCGACCGAGTTGCCCTGGAAGAAGACGCCACACTGGACAGCTACGATCCAGATTACTACATTGACAACCAGATAATGCGGGCAGTCTTCAAGCTCTTTGAAATCTTCAACTACGATGTGAGCAAGCTGAAGGCAGGGCAGGCTACGCTGGGGAGTTTCTAGGCTTCGTAAACATAGCCCCAACCAGGCTGCCAACCAGCCTTTTTCAATCGCCAGTCTTCTTTCATTGCCTGCTGCCAAGTTCTGCCTCTGACGATTACATCAAGCGCTAACTGCGGTGCTTGATGTGCTACAATAGCAATGTGCTTACCACCAAACTTCTTTACTAAAAAATTCAGGAAGTCGCGCATTCTCGCCTCAACATCCTTATAACTTTCTCCGTTGGAGAATGCCGTATCAATACGCTTCAACATTAATGCATGGACTTTTTCTGACAGCGCACCATTCAAGTCACCGTAATTACACTCGCGCAGCCTTTTATCTTGAATTATTTTAACAAATTTGCCGAACGTTAGATTTGCGGACTCAACCGCGCGCCGTAAATCCGAGCAAAACACAACGTCAAACTTTTTGCCTTTGATTTGCGCTCTCAATTTTATAGATTGTGCGATTCCTAGTTTTGAAAGTTCACCGGGCAGCCAGCCAGTCGAGCGGTCTTGTTCATTGTCAGTCGTAGTTCCGTGAACGAAATAAGTTATAATTACTTTCATTTTGTTTTTTCATCAAAAACCTATTTAAATGCTTTTACCGAAGGATTGTTATGTACTCCAAATCTGAACTCGACAAACTGATGAAGGCAGGCCAGATAGCAGCGAAAGCCCGCGAATACGGAAAAACCCTGGTGAAAGAGGGCGCTTCCGTTCTGGAGATCGCAGATAAAATAGAGGCAAAGATGATTGAGCTGGGTGGCCAGCCTGCGTTCCCGACAGATGTTTCGATTAATGAGATGGCTGCACACCACTGCCCCGCGTTCGGCGAAAAAACAATTCTGAAAAAAGGTGACCTGGTAAAACTAGATTTAGGCGCACACATTGATGGATACATGTCCGACACCGCGGTCACGATCTCGGTTGGAAATGTAAAGGAGGATTTACTGCTGATAAAAGCTGTCGAAGATGCACTTGCTGCTGCAATTAAATTAGCAACACCGGGCCGCGAAGTTTGGGAAATCGGCAAGGCCATCCAGGACACAATCACAAAGGCCGGCTTCGCTCCAATCCGGAACTTATCGGGCCACTTGATACAAAGGCATGACCTGCACTCGGACATCACAATTCCAAACACAAACAACCGGAACAAAACAAAACTGGAGGACGGCATGGTAATCGCAATCGAGCCATTCGCAACACCCGGCGACGGCTTGGTCAATGATGTCCGCGAGTTCCAAGTTTTCCGCGTTAAGAACGTAAAAAATATGCGCACCAACCGCGACGTTTTAGAATTTGTTTTAGATACTTACGAAACAATGCCGTTCTGCGCACGCTGGCTCATCAAAAAGTTTGGCGTGCTGAAAACCAATCTCGCTCTGAAGGAAATGGTTGCGAAAGGGATTCTGCACGAGTACACTGGCCTCAAAGAAATTTCAGAAAAAAACGCAGCGCAGGCCGAACATACTATCATCATCGGCCAGACACCGGTTGTTACAACAGCTTAGTTTTAATTAAAAATAAAGCTACTCTTCCTCGTCCCCGTCTTCGTCGCCGCCTTCATCACCATCATCATCGTCTTCGATGTCTTCGTCGGCGTCATCGTCGTCTTCTTCTTGTAGTTTTATCACATCTATTTCAGACATTGTAGACCTCCAGGTCTTGTTCTTTCCCGAATCCACCCATATTTAAAGTTATCGCTGCTAAAACATATTAACTGAGATATTCTGGTGCAGACGCTGTATTTTTCTTTACCGATGCGAGCGCAGCGACGTATTTTTCGGTCTCCGCTTTTGATAGAGAGGGCTTGCGGTCTTCCAGCGCCTTTTCAAAATTTTTCATTGTTACTTGTTTCGCTTTGATGTTCTCTCTCAGTGCGAGCATTGCGGCTTCCCTGCAGATCGCTTCGATGTCCGCGCCAGAGTAGCCCGCCGTCTTGAGCGCAATTTCATCTAGGTCGATGTCCTTTGCCAGCGGCATTTTTGCGGTGTGGATTTTCAAAATCTCTAAACGAGTTTTCTGCTCTGGCGGCGTAGTCAATATGTGTCTGTCAAATCGTCCTGGGCGCAGGATTGCTGAATCCAGAAGCTCTGGCCTGTTGGTTGCTGCAATCACGACAACATCAGTTAGGTCTTCGAGGCCGTCCATCTCTGTCAAGAGCTGATTGACAACTGTTTCTGTTGCTTTTGAAACTGAACTTGCGGTCCGCTTGCTTGCCATCGAGTCAATTTCGTCAAAGAAAATTATACATGGCGCTACCTGGCGTGCCTTTTTGAAAATGTCCCTGACAGCTTTTTCTGATTCGCCGACCCACTTGCTCAACAGTTCAGGACCTTTTATCGAGATAAAGTTTGCTTCTGACTCTGTCGCGACTGCTTTTGCTAACAAAGTTTTTCCGCAGCCGCTTGGGCCGTACAAGAGAATTCCGCGTGGTGGCCTGATACCCATTCGCTTGAAAACTTCTGGCTGTTTTAATGGCCACTCGACTGCTTCCTTCAGCTCCTGCTTTGCAAGTTCTAAGCCGCCGACTTCAGTCCACTTTACTTTCGGCTGTTCTATCAGAACTTCGCGCATCGCGCTCGGCCTGACTAATTTGAGTGCTTCTTTGAAATCTGATTTGTAAACTATTAATTTTTCTAGTATTTCTTTCGGAATCGCTTCATCGTCTTTGAAATTAAACTGTGGCAGCACCCTTCGTAGAACTGACATTGCTGCTTCCTTACACAGGCCTTCTGCATCCGCGCCGACAAAGCCGTGTGTGACATCGGCAAGCTCTTTCAGATCAACATCATCAGCGAGCGGCATATTTCTTGTATGAATTTTCAAAATCTCTAGCCTGCCTTCCTTGTTCGGCACGCCAATCTCTATCTCGCGGTCAAATCTGCCGCCGCGCCTGAGCGCTGGGTCCAATGCCTCTGGCCTGTTGGTCGCTGCAATTACTATAACTTTGCCGCGCGCCTTCAGGCCGTCCATCGAGGCCAACATCTGCGCGACAACTCTGCGCTCGACCTCGCCGTATGATTCCTCTCGCTTTGGCGCGATCGCATCAATCTCGTCGATGAATAAAATTGCGGGCGCGTTCTTCTCCGCTTCTGCAAATAAATCTCTTAGCTTTTTCTCTGCCTCGCCAACAAACTTGGACATTATCTCCGGGCCGTTCAGCGAGATGAACGTTGCATTTGACTCGTTTGCGACTGCCTTTGCCAGCAACGTCTTGCCTGTGCCTGGCGGGCCATACAACAGCACTCCCTTGGGCGGCTGTATCCCTAGTCTTTCAAAAATCTCTGGGTGTTTAAGCGGGAGTTCAATCATCTCGCGGACTTTCTTTACTTCTTCTTGCAGGCCACCAATATCTTCGTAAGAAACATCCGGGACTTTTTCCTCTTTCAGCTCGACCGCTTCCGGAAGGATTTCGAGTTCTGTATCCTCTGTAATTAAGACTGTTTCTTTCGGGCTTGTTGACACCACCACAAATTTGAGGTCGGTGAACATACCAGTGGTGATGTCTTCCATCGCGCCGAACAATTCGCTGACGTCACCAAATGGCGAAAAAGTCATTCTCTGCCTTCGCCTTGGGCCACCCAACGCTATGATGTCGCCTTTCACAACTGGCCGGCTCATCAGGTAACGCTTGAAAACCTGCGGCGGCATCTGGATAAAAATGCCTTTCTGGACTGGCGCGATCGCGACTGACTTTGCTGCCTTTAGCTCGGCTGGCTTCACGTTTACGTACTCGCCGATTGAGGTGCCGGCATTCCTTCTTGTAATTCCATCGACTCGAACGATCGCTGCGCCGATGTCCGCGGGGTATGCCCTTGCGGCTATTGCTACTGATTTTTTGGCGCCAGATATTTCGACAACCGTGCCGTGCTGGATGCCAAGTTCTTTCATAATCTGAGAATCTATTCGGGCTATGCCTCTTTGAACATCATCTTGCATAGCTTCTGCTACCTTCAGCTTTAGCTCGCGAGGCTTTTCTGCCATAGCTTGTAAAAGGAGAGGCACTTTTATATGCCTGTCGTGTGGATGCCCACATACAATAAGTTCACGGCTAAAATTGGCTGAAAGCGATGTATATGGATTTATATATGTGGATTATTTTAGCCTTGTTCGTCTTGATTTAGAAGATACTGTTACTAACATCTCCGGCGCACGTTCCTGCGCATATTCTGTGGCAAGCCTTTCAAAACCCAAATCTAAAAGCGTGCGGACTAAATTTCTGGATGCATCTTGGTCGGCTTCTGCTCTAACTCGGCGCATGTATTCTGCCTTCTTTGCCTTAACTGTGGCTAGCTGGTTGTAGTGCTTCATGTAGGCCAGCTTATTTTGAGATGCCATAGTTTTTACTAATAAAATAGGTTTAAATAGATTGCGGGAGGAAGGCTTAAATATCTCTAACTACGATAAACTTTGATGAAAAAATTCAAAAAATTAGTTTTACTCGGGATTGGCGAACAATTGCTAACACCAGACTATTGGAAGCAAATAAGGTCGCTTGCGGAAAAAACAGTGTTGATTTCTAAAGCTGATAAAAATATGGTGGCTGAGCTGGCAGATGCAGATGGCCTGCTGGTAAACCAGTTTGTAATACCTGCGCCCAAAGAAACAATAGCTACGGGGCCAAAAATAAAATATATTGGTGTTTTTTCAACAGCCTATGGGAAAGTTGACATGGAATATGCAAAACAAAAAGGAATAGTTGTGTGCAACATTCCGGGATTTAGCACTGAAGCAGTTGCTGAGTTTGGTTTTGGTGCAATTTTAGAATACATCAGAGATTTAGAGCGTTGTAAGCAACTTGCGCGCGATGGGGATTTTTCTGAAGTTCCGAAATTTCCTATGTATGAAATTAGAGGTAGAAAGTTTGGTGTTATTGGCCTCGGCAGGATTGGTATGCGAATTGCTGAACTTGCACACGCTTTTGGCGCCGAAGTTTCCTATTGGTCAAAAACCAGAAAGAAAGAAGCTGAAGCAAAAGGAATAAAGTATGCAGAGATAGCCACTATTATTTCTGAATCCGACTTTCTTTCCATAAATTTAGCGCTAAATAAAGATACTAACGGGTTCATGAACGCTGCGCGAATAGTAAAAATAAAACTGGGTGCAATTTTCATAAACTTAGCTCCAAATGAGTTAATAGATTTTGACGCATTAAAGAAAAGGTTGGCAAAAAGTAATATTATTTACATTGCAGACCACACCGACGAAATGTCGCCAGAATTAGTAAAATCATTGCAAGCCTTTAGAAATTGTATCTTGTATCCGCCGCTCGCTTTTGCAACGAATGAAGCCCGCCAGCTCAAACAAGAAACTTTTGTAAGTAATGCTAAAGCGTTTCTCAATGGTGCGCCAGTAAATATAGTTGGTTGATTGAAAACCTTAAATACTTTCCCTCCTCTAGAATTGCATGACTAAATTATCAACCGGCTCAAAAATAATTGACCTTCTGCTTGATGGCGGGCTGGAGCCTGGTGTTATCACGACGCTGTTCGGGCCGGCCAGCTCTGGCAAGTCAAATATCTCGATGCTTGCCGCGATAAACGCAGCGGAGCAGGGCAAGAAAGTTCTTTTCATAGATACAGAGGGCGGCTTCTCCGCAGAAAGAATAAAACAGCTAAACAAAAACTACGAAAACCTTTTGAAAAACATTGTGATTGCAAACCCAACAAATTTCGCGGAGCAGAAAAATTATTTCAAGAAATTAATGGATGCAGCAAACCACGAGAAAGCAGGCCTGATTATTGTGGACTCAATCGTGATGCTTTACAGATTGCAGAAAGCAGAGGAGGACATTTCCACGACAAATCAGGAACTCGCATCACAACTGGCAATCCTCTCGGAAGTCGCGCGAAAGAAACAGATTCCAGTGCTTGTCACAAACCAAGTGTACGCGGATTTCAAGAAAGATTCTTCACACAAAGGCAACGGCTTCCGAATGGTCGGCGGGGATTTGCTGAAATACTGGAGCAAGTGCATCGTCAAGCTGGAAAACCTTGAGCAGGGCGTAAGGCAGGCCAGCATCTACAAACACCGAAGCCTGCCAGAGGGAAAGTCGGTGCTGTTTGAGATAAAAGAGCAGGGCTTGGAAGAGGCGAAGATGCCTGAGAAAGAGAAGAAAGGGTTTAGGTTGTTTTGATAATCACACAAATACTGGTCATTAATTTTATAAAGCTAATATTAACTGCATCGGTCGATATGCGAAATGACTATGCTCTTGCAAAATTAAAAGCTGGTGCAATGGCACTCAGAGATATTCGGCCGTTCGCGAGATTTGTATTGGATTATTTTGACTGCATAACTGGCGGGAATCCAGTTTACACAGTTAGGGGGCGTAACACATACGTAACTCGCCCACACACAAGAGATTGTGCCACAATAGCTGAAGTTGAATTATTAGGTGTTTATCAACCATCAGGTTTCGAAATACGCGCGAACGATACTATCATCGATATAGGTGCGCACATTGGTACGTTTTCAGTGCGCGCATCAAGATTTGCAAGTAGTGGTACGATTTATTCTTTCGAACCATTTCCAGAAAATTTTTCTATGTTGCAGCGCAACCTGCAATTAAATGCTCTAACAAATGTTAAGTCATTTCAAATAGCCATATCTGGCGCAGCAGGTGTGGCACCTTTATTCATATCAGAAACTAATTCTGGTGGGCACTCGCTGGTTAAGAGCGCCCCTACAGTAAGACACTCAACAAGGAGCGTGCCAGTCACAGTGAAATCACTTGAACAAGTAATTGAGGAGAATGGAATTAACCGCGTTGATTTCTTAAAAATTGATTGTGAAGGGGCCGAATATGATATTCTACGATCAACTTCGCGGGCAACATTTGAAATTGTAGAAAAAATAAGCGTTGAATGTCACAAAATTGCTGGGCGAGACAATAAAACGCTGCGTCCATTTCTAGAGGAACGCGGATTTAGGGTTAGTTTTGGCTTAGAAAATCACGAAGTTGCTATGCTCTATGCTAAGCGTTAGTTGTATTTTTCCACCCTTCTTTACTCGGGCATTTCGGATTCAAACACATGTCAAAAGGCCTTTGCCCTTTGCGAATAATTTTGATGATTGGGTATGGGCACTTGTCGCACTGCTTGTCGGCCCGCTTTATCAAAGCCCCCTGCGGCAGAGGGAGCGTGGTCTTGCAGTCCGGATATTTCGAGCAGGCTGCGAATTGCTTGCCAGTCGCTCTAGATCTTATTGTGCGAATGTCGCCAACCTTGCAGTTGAAACATGACATGAGGAATGCCTCATCCCGCCGCGCCTCATTCAGCGCAACTCTTAATTCTTCGCCAATCTCTTTTTTGTTTTTCTGGAAATCCTTGCAGATTTTTATCAAAACTTCTTTCGCCGCGTCTAAAACAGCCGGCATCTTCAGCTTGCCCTTTCTGATTGCGTTCAGCTCTTTCTCAAACTTTTTAGTTAACTCTTCAGAAAGAATTTCGGGCGCATATTTCTGGAACGTTTTTACAATTTCTAAACCAAGTTTAGTAACTTGGATTGACGTGCCAGCCACGTAATTTCTGCGGTAAAGTGTGTCAATAATTTCCGCGCGCGTTGCCTTTGTGCCCAAAGATTTTTTTTCTAATTCTTTTATTATCGAGGCCTGTGAGTATCGCTTTGGCGGTTCTGTTTTTCTTTCTTCAATCGCGGTTTTTTCATCATATTGCTTGCCCTTCGTGAAAGCAGGCAACTCAACCTCTTCCTTACGGACATAAGGCTGGTAGAACTCTTGCCAGCCCGACTCAATTGTCCGCGTGCCTTTCAAAATAAATTTTTCTTTCTCAATATCAAACGTTACTGTTGTTGTCTCCCTTGTGCCGGCGTCCGCAAACACAGACAAAAATCTTTTTACAATCAAATCGTAAATCTTTTTTTGGTACGCATCTAATTGCGTTGGCACTTCGCCGGTTGGGTAGATTGCCGGGTGTGCGGGGTCAGATTTTTTGCCTTCGTTTGGCCGCAAATCCTTTTTCGCTAGAATTTTCTGTGCTAATTTAGAATATTCTGTTTGCATCGACAAAGAAGTTAATAATTTTTTATAATTCAACTGCGGCGGCAGCTTCTGCGATGATGTTCGCGGGTAAGAAATATAAGCTGCGGTGTAAAGTTCTTGTGCAATCTCCAAGGTTTTCTTTGGTGGAATCCTAAATACGCGGTATGCTTCTATCTGCATGCTCGTCAAATCAAACGGAAACGGCGGATTGACTGCTTGTTTGACTGCTTCAGTTGAAAGAACTGTGGCTGGCTTGTCTTTCACTTTCACGAAAACCGTTTCCGCGTCTTTCTTTTCCCAGAATTTATCTTTTTCGTGCGTTGCGATTAGCGGCTCTGTTACTTGCGGATGTTTCACGTTCGCAAAAATCTGCCAGTACGGCTGCGAAATAAAATTTTGAATTTCTAATTCTCTATCTGCTAAAATTTTAAGGGCTGGCCCCTGCACTCTGCCGATGGAAAGTGCAGTAAAGCTGTGTGTTGCTGCGTTTAAAGCGTCCGAGGCTGCGCGGGAAAGATTGATACCATACCACCAGTCCAACCAGTGCCTTGTTTCTCCGGCTTCGGCTTGGCCCCACTCCAAATGCGGTAGAAGATTTGCATACGCATCTTTCAGATCGCCTGCAGTTAAAGTTGAGAATTTCATTCGCTTGGCATCCTTCTGGCCTGCCGCGAATCTGATTATGTTGAGGCCGATGACTTCACCCTCGGTATCAAAGTCTGTTGCGACAACAAATTCATCCGCTTCCTTTGATAATTTCTTCAGGTTCTCCAAGTATGGCTTTGAGAACGCAGCAGTCTTTGAAGTTTCAGAAGTTGGTTTCCACTCAATATCAAAAACTGGGTATTTATAGCCCTTTTCCTTTTGCGCGAGGGTGTAGAGGTGGCCGACTGCCGGCACTACCAACACCTCTTTCGGGCCGACCTTGACTTCAAAATAGCCGATTTTGCCCAAAGTTTTCCTGACTGACCGGCCCAGCGCTGAGGCTATTTTTTGGGCTGCTGCAGGTTTCTCTGAGATAATCAACTGGGTTGGCATAACGCTCTTTGCGATACCATCCTTTATAAAATATGGAGGGTGGCAGGGGAAGGCTTAAAAACTGCTCAATTCGTGATATTAAATTCAAAACTATCGGAGAATATGATAAAATGGGAACAAATTTTGGGTATCGCGGGACACCGCCACCAACAGTGACGAAACTAGCATTAGCCGAACACCACGCACTAAGACAGTCTGGCGATCCACTAGACAATAGAGTCGGAGACAAAGCCGATGATGACAAAGGCATGCCGCCTGGTGCTTACACCATTCCACAAACACCTGCAGAAGACGAACAACTCAATGTGTTGTTAAGGCGCGGCAAGGTCACGTTGTAACTAAACCTCGATAATCCTTCCGCTTTTTCCCACAGAAATTATTTTTGTCTTTCCTACTAAATCTTCAATCCCTTCTGCCTCGTGAATGTTTGAGCTGATTGCAATTGTCGGCTGGATTTTATCAATCGCCCTGCGGATTCCATCTGAGCCGAAAAATCTGCCGTCAAAATCTATTTTTGTTCCTGATGGGTGAGCGTGCGTTACAACGATTGTCTTTTTAGTTCCTTTAACCTTATCCGCACTCCTTTTCAGTAAATCGTAGAGCTCCTTCTCGCTCAGGCCGAAAATGCCAAAGTTTGCTGAGCCAGCCCCGAACAAGGCAACATCGCCGAACTTTGCGTAGTAGCCATGCAAGAATTTCATCCCATACAGCTTTGCCATTGTCTCTGCGTGCGCGGGCGATTCGTGGTTGCCGGGGATTAAGGCGAGGTTTAGGCCTTTCTCCTTAAAAACTTTGAATAAGCCGGGCGTATGCCGCTCGGACTGCGTGAAATCGCCTGCGAATAAAACTAAATCTACCGCTTCTCGTGAGGCTTGCTCCGCCAGCTTCTTTGCCTGTGTTAGGTCACCGTGCAGGCAACCGACTGCGAGGATTTTCATTTTTTAGTCCGGATTGAATGGGTCTGCTAGTGGAATATAAGGCTTTTCTGCGCGGCTGGGTTATATGCCGCCCCATTAAACTGTCTGTGTGATTGCCAGCGAACGTACAAATTATGCGCCGCTTTGGCAGCCATCGTTCCGCCAACCAAAAGCAGACCTAGTGCGGCACCGCCTGGGCCAGCAAGGATATCTAGTGCTGGTGAGCCTGCCTGAAGATCTCGCGCGGCGTTAATTGCACTGGCGATGCCCGGCATAAGCACGCTCGAACCTACGCCCAATAAAACGCCATCGAGAGTACCGCTACCGGCTTCGGATTTACTAAGTTCCATGCACTAATTTCAATATAGTCACCTTATAAAGCTTACCCTATCGCTGATCTAGAAAAGCTCTGCTGTGCATCCAAAAGCTCATAAACCGTACGTGCAAAATCTGCTATTGCCTGCCTGTATTGTTCCGCGCGCCCCACAGTTAGATAAAAGTTCTGTACCAGTAAGGTGAGCCCGGTATAAATTGCTTCTGTATTTATGCTAGTGACTAGTGTCTGCTCCCACAACAAGGGGGCTTGCTTTCGCACTAAAACCTGCCGGCCTTCTTTACCATCTTGCAACTCGAACGCATAGCCGATCTGCGCCGCCGCGATTTTCATAACATCGAGCAACGTTTTTCCATCTACAGAAAAATTCCATTTTAACTCCAAGGGTGGTGCTTTCTCTAATAAGTGTTTGAGTGGCCAAATTTTAGAGAGTTTCATCTTATTTCAATTTTTTAATTTCCTTAAACCCAGTATATTCCCAGAGCACCTTCGGAATCCTTATGCTGCCGTCCTTCTGCTGGAAGTTCTCCACGAGGCAGGCCATCGCCCGCTCGGTTGCGATCGCGGTGTTATTTAGCGTGTCTGCAACGAAGGTCTTGCCTTCCCACTGATACTTAATGTTCGAGCGCCTGCCCTGGTAATCCCGCAAAATAGAGCATGAGCCGAGCTCCCGGTATTTCTGCTGTGATGGGAACCAGCCTTCCAGGTCGATTGTCTTGCCATCCTTCTTTCCCAAATCGCCGGAGCACAGCATCAGGAGCCGGTATGGAATCTCGAGCGCCTTGAAAACCTCTTCCAAGTTTGCCAAAAGTATGTCGAACTCCTTCTCCGCCTGCTCTTTCCTGCAAATCACGACTTGTTCAACTTTCTCAAACTGGTGTATGCGGAAAATGCCTTTGGTGTCCTTGCCGTGGGTGCCGGCCTCTTTTCTAAAGCACGGGGAGATGCCTGCAAATCGCAGTGGCAGGCTTTTCCCATCAACCGCGCGGTCGCGCATGTATGCAACGAGCGGGTGTTCTGCTGTTGCTATTAAATATAAGTCCTCGTCCTGAATTTTGTAAATGGAATCCTCAAACGCGGAGATGTGGACCGCACCCGAAACCGCGGCTTTGTTCAGCATGTACGGCGGCTGAATCGGCGTAAAACCTTTTTTTATCAGCAAGTCAAGCGCAAAATCTATTATCGCGTGATTCAGTTTCACTAACTGGTTTTTCAAATAGTAAAATCTCGCTCCTGCAACCTTTGCGGCCTGCTCGACATCCAGGCAGTCCAGCGCTTCCAGCAAGTCCTGGTGGTGCTTCGGTGTAAACGTAAAGCTTGGAAGCTTACCTACCTTCTTCATCTCCACGTTATCAGTTTCATCTTTGCCGACTGGAACATCTGACTCCAGCAAATTCGGTATTTCCAGAAGCACCTTGTCGCGCATCATCTTTGTGGTGTTGGCCTGCTCGTCAACCTTCTTCAGTTCATCAATGAGCTCCTTTGTTTTCTTAATTTCCGCGGCTGCTGGCTTGCCTGCCTTTTTCAGCTGATTGATTTTTTCAGAAATAACATTGCGCTCGTGCTTGAGTTTCTCGGCCTGCTGCAGGTACTCACGCCATTTTTCATCCAGCCTCGTGACTTCTTCCACTAATTCTACTGGCTGGCCTCGCTTCTGCTGGCTCTCCTTGATTACTTCGGGGTTTTTTCTGAATAGCTCGATGTCTAACATAATACTACCTCAGTGACTTGAACTTTAAAAGTTTGAGCTACTAAAAAGTCCTTGAACCAGTTCCCTACTGGGATTGGCAGACAATCATCTCACATTAACTTTTTAATTAGGGTTTAAATATGTTTTGGTTTATAACTTTATTTGCCAAGTGTAGCAAGTATTTTAGAAATAGTTATACGCCAGTGCCGTGTGGTTTACGCAACTCGTTCGCATAGCCATCGCAAAGTTCTGTTAGCGTTGACATCTCGCCTTGGGTTAATGGCCTAAACTCCGTAGTAATGCAATCGTCCAATCGTGCCAGCGCATAAGGAAGGTTTATTATTGAAAAAGCGCATCCATTATTCAGACCATGTTTGAATTCTACCGTAGTGGTTATTTTCAGAGCAAGGTCTTTCAGGGTTTTGGCCCGAAAACCTGGTCTATTTATCAATACGACAATATCAGATTTTTCGGGCAAATAATTTATTTGGACAGCTACGTATGCATCCGTGTGCCCAGATGCCAATCGCGCACTAACCAACACACTTGGAAAATCAGAAACACCAGCCATAGTTGATTTAACTTGCGCAAGCCTTAAAAGAATTTCTATCTTTAATTATTTAATAAAAATGAGTGGTGGACCAACAGGACCGGCTTTGATTGTTAACTGCAGGTCTGGTTTCATATCTGCAAGACTTTCAGATGGGCGCATCGAGCCAGATGAGTCGCGCCCCATAGATTTTTAGCTTGCAAGGGCAGGCCCGCGCAAGCCCATAAGCGTCGAAGCGCCGTATCAAAGCTTAGACGATTTGAGTGGTTCTTCGAAAGAGTGTTTGGCACAACTTCTGTTGGCCACAGATCCAATAACTAAAGAAGCAAAAGCGCCGTTCTTTACTTTAGATTTTAAGTTAGCGATAGATGCGTCAAAAAAAGCCATAGTTGGCAATGGCTATGTGCAACCGTATGCGCCGGTAGATAGATTAAATAACGGTGTTTAATTTTAAGAAAGTTCATCCAACTTCTTTTCAATCCTATCCAGCCTTTTCTTCATGTCCTGCCACATATCTAAAACTATTTCGTGCGGCGGCTTTTGCCTGAACTCTTCGGGGATCGGCTTTCGCTCCCGCAGAAACTCAACTATTTTCTTGTCTTTGATAGAATAATACTTCCTGCCCTCGCTCCAGGCACTCTGGACAAGCCCGATCTCCTCCAACAGCTTGAGGTGAAAGTCTATTGTCTGGGGTTTCTTTTTAATTTCGCCAGCTATTTCTGATAAATACTTGTCTTTTTTGGCTAGGCTCTGCAGGATTGCCCGCCGGACATCGCTGGCTAAGGCTTTGTGTACGATTTCTTCAAACATGTGCGGCGGGATTGGCATGCTATTATTTTTCGGCAGTTCTATAAAAGCCTTACTATTCGAGCTTTCTAGAAAGACCGAAAGATTTATATACTAGTGCTTCTTCTGTAATTATAGAAAACTCGAAAGAGTTTCCTAGGAGAAAAGAAGAAAATGGAAAAACAAGAAAAACCAAGAGTAATACGTCTGGACCCCCGCCACAGCACATTGAGCTTTAGCTCAATTAGTGGCGAGCTATGGCTCGCCATGTCAGAAGGCGATTTGGCGGATGTACTGCGTGAGACCGGAACCATGCCAAAGCATGGTAGTACGGTAGTTATGCAAACCGTTGCGGCGCACGACAGTGGAACATTAAGAGCAGGCGAAGTTATAGAAACAAACACATACAGTAGCGTGAGAAAGATTGCTAGGGCAGATCCAGGCTTGCCCAAACCATACTATGAGCTAGTTGGCATTGAACCTGCGTATTTACTCGTAGTTCGAAGGGAGTAATTAAATGCCACCACATAAAGAATCTTGGAAGGCAATTGTAGTGGGCTTCAGCATCTCAACAGTAGCAAGCCTGTTGTTTGGGACTTTCCTAACTGTGTCGGCAATTCCAGTTACGGTAATCCTGCCAACGCTGGCGCCTATTTGGATTGGCCTAGCAACAATAACAATAGTGGCTAGCAAGTAAGCTTAAAAGCAAAGTCCAACTTGAATTTTTATGATACAAATAGACGGTTCCTATGGCGAGGGCGGCGGGCAGATAATTAGGACAGCGATAGCTATGTCCGCCATCAAGCAGGTTCCTATTAAAATCATAAACATCCGCAAAGGCAGGCCAAACCCCGGCCTGCAGGCCCAGCATCTGACTGGCGTCAGTGCAGCTGCGGAATTATGCAACGCCCGAGTTAAAGGGGCTGAACTCGGCTCAACCGAAATTGAATTCTCACCGGGAAAAATAAAAACCGGCGGCTTTCGCTTTGACATCGGGACGGCGGGCGCGATTACTTTGGTTTTGCAGACCTTAATTCCAATTTGTGCGTTTGCGCCCGGCGTTGTTCGGTTAGACATCAAGGGCGGGACGCACGCCCTGCACTCGCCTCCGATTGAATATTTCCAAAATATCTTCTGCGATTACGCAGAGAAGTTTGGCCTGTTGGTTGATGTTGAAGTAGAAAAATATGGATTCTTTCCAAAGGGCGGCGGCGTTGTAAAAGTAGAAGTCAAGCCAAGTAAGGACTACAAGCCGCTTAATCTAACAGAGCGTGGAAAATTGCTGAACGTAAAGGTTTTTTCACTTGCTTCTGAAGATTTGAAAGCTGCAAATGTTGCTGACAGACAAGTAGCAGGATTTAGGGCAAACATGAGAAAAGATTTTGGAGTAAAAGAATTTACTGACTATGTTAGAACACTATCAACTGGCTCTGCAGTTTATGCGCACGCATTGTATTCTAATTGCAAATTAGGTTGCTCTGCGTTGGGCGAGCGAGGAAAGAAGGCAGAGGATGTTGGCAAGGAATGTGCGGCTGGCCTGATGAAAGAAATTAATTCTTCGGCGACTGTTGACAAACATCTAGCGGATCAGCTAATTCCATTCTTGGGTTTATTCGGCGGCGAGTTCGTGACTTCAGAGATTACTGAACATACTAAGACGAATGTTTGGGTTGTTGAGAAATTTATTGAGAAAAAATTTGCGATTGAAGGAAATAAAGTATCTATTTAAGTTCTGTCTGCGCTGGCCTCACAATCTTCTCAAACTGTTCTTTATTGTCCTCGGCATAAACCAGCAGCTTGATTGCCTGATTGATGAAGTCGTTTAGGTCTTTGAACCTGCCGGCCTGCACGAACTCGCCAATCTTTTTCAGAATCTCATCGGAAATTTCAATCTTATTCATCGCTTCCTCTTCAGCTGTTTCAGCAGTTCTTCATTGCCGGCCCAGTCCAGCGCATGCTCCAACACCTCGGTTATTGTTTTCACTGGAATCAATTCTATATTAGTTTTTCCATTGGAGAGCACAACATCTTTCAGATTTGAATTTGGAACTATAACCTGCCGCAGGCCTGCCTCAATCGCTGCTTCAACTTTCTGGGTGACGCCGCCAACCGGCAGCACCTCGCCGCGAACAGAAAGGGAGCCAGTCATCGCGATATCCTGTCTCACTGGAATATTTTTCAGGGCGGATATTATTGCGACTGCGACTGCGATTGACGCGGAGTCACCTTCAACTCCTTCATAGGTTTGCAAAAATTGTGCGTACACATCGTATTTCTTTATATCTTCCGCGAATGATTTTTTGATGACAGCGGAAACATTTGTTATTGCTTCCTTCGCTATCTGGCCCAGCTTGCCAGTAGCCGCGATCTCGCGGGGCCTGCCCGTTGCGGTTGTCACCTCTGCCTCAATCGGCAGCACGAGGCCTGACATCGCTGTCTCCGTGCCAAGAACTGCGAGGCCATTCACGCGCCCGACCGCAGAGCCTTTTGTTTTAATTACTTCGTACTCTTTCTTTTTCTCGATGTACTTGTCTGCAATCTGCTGCTCTAGCGTTCTGGCAAAAGATTTTGCTTTTGTAACATGTTCTGCGGTTACAAACTTTGCGCCCTTCTCCAACGCCAGGTCGCCTGCCGCTCTTACGAGTCCACCCAAATCCCTAAGCACTAGTGTGAGGTGCCCCTTGTGGCCTGCACGCTTTCGCGCCTCTTTTATTATTTCTTCAACCGCCTCTCGGATGAAGTGTAAAATTTTTCCGTCCTTTGTAACTTCCTGTGCTACAAATTTCGCGATTTTGTTTCTATTCGCCAAATTATCTGGGAGCGAGTCGTTCATGTAAACTTCATAGCCATAGCCGCGGATTCTGCTTCTGAGTGCAGGGTGCATTTTTTGGACGGTGTCTAGGTTTCCTGCAGCAACTAGGATAAAATCACAGGGGACTGGCTCTGTGCGCGACATCGCGCCCGCACTTTTTTCGGACTGGCCAGTGATCGGGTACTTCTTCTCCTGCATCGCGGTCAGCAACTCTTGCTGTGCGTGTGGGTCCAGCGTGGCGATCTCATCAATAAATAAAACACCGCCATTTGCTTTGTGAATCGCCCCGGCAACAACACGGAGATGGGCTGGCGTGCCAAGGCCGCCGCTCTGCAACGGATCGTGTTGAATGTCGCCCAACAACGCGCCGGCGTGGCTGCCAGTCGCATCAATAAATGGCGCCTTTGTTTGTTTAGAATTATCAACAAGAACTTTCGGCTCGATTACTTTTCCGCGGCGCATTACCAAGCCCATCGAAAGCGTCATCGCGGCGACAAACATCATGCCTGCAATCAGCGAAGCAGCCGCCATTATGTCTCCGTAAATTGTGCGGATATGCCACGGCAACAGAAGCGCAATAATTGACATCGCAAAAAACAAGAACTGCTGGTTCTGCGCCCCAGACATCACCTGCAGCTTTGCCTTTTCCGCAAGCGAGGTGCCCTGGCCGGCTGGCAATGTTTTTATCAGCGGCGTGTTCTCGTCAACTGGATTTTGCAGCGCAAGAATATCAAACATCTTTTGCTTTGAAAGCAGTTCGGCTAACGCTTGGCCCAGCATCGACTTGCCCGTGCCGGGCGTGCCGATCAGTAGAACATGCCTGCGCTGTTTCGCGGCCTTCCGTATAATTTCAACGCCCTGCTCCTGCCCCACGATTTGGTCAGCTATTCTCTGCGGGACTGCGATGTCTGCGGTAGTTTTGAAAGGCAGGTCTGGCATAGTTACAGTAAAAAACACTAAGTAAAGTTAAAAACCTATTGTTTCGCTTGTTCTTCTTCCTCTGAGTAGCTTGGGGCTGCGTTCTTGCTGACTATCATGATGTCACCAAGGGCCTTTACCATCAAATGCGGGACGACGACGCCCTTTGCGCCCGATAGTGCCTTTGACAGGAACGAGTCTCTTGTTGCGCGGATTTTCCAGCTTTCCACCTTGTTCTTTGCTAAAATTGCCTCTTCGATTTCGCCAAAGTGCTCCCCGGTTTCCGTAAAGACCTGCAGGTTTGCAACCTCAGAAAGTTTTTTCATTCGTAGCATTTTGTTCACACCTCTGGATTTTCAGGGAGTGTCAATATTATAAAGCTTTTGTTGTTGGAGTAAATATATGGCAGTCCAGATACTAGGCACTTCGCACATCGCGGAAGAGTCAATCAAGAAGGTAGAGCGGGTGATTTCTGACTGGAAGCCTGATGTTGTTGCGGTCGAGCTTGATGGGCGCAGGCTGCACGCGTTATACCAAGAACAGAGGAAGGTTCCCATTTCCGCGATTGGCCAGCTTGGTGTGTATGGCTACTTATTTCAAATGCTTGGCGGCTCGCTGCAGCGAAAGCTGGGAAAATTGGTGAATCAAAAACCTGGCGCCGACATGAAAGCGGCGGTTGATGGCGCGCGCAACATTGGCGCGCAGATCGCGCTGATTGACAGACCGATTGAAGTGACGCTGCAGAAATTAAAGAAACTAAATATTTGGGAAAAGTTAAGGCTGGTTGGGTTTTTGCTGCGCGCATTTATTCCGATCGGCGGCAAAGTTGAGTTGGACTTGAAAAAAGTTCCTGAATCCGCAACCCTAAAAGACCTCGTTGCAATCCTGAAGAATGAGTTTCCCGGCCTATACAAAATTCTTGTTACCGAGCGGGATGCAGTGCTAGCCAGAAACATTCAGAAGCTGGCGGATGGCCTGCCTGACAAGAAGATTTTGGTTGTTATCGGAGCAGGCCATATGAAGGGTGTGAAGAAGTTGTTGGCTAAAAATAATAGTGATTAGAGATTATTATAACCACAATTTGATGCTGCTACGCCATCATATAGCTCCTTTTGCGCTTGCCGAGACATACAATCTTGAAATCTTTGTGTTCGTTCTGGACCAACCCGCTGCAAAAAATCTACTACCCCAACCAGTGCGTGCTGCGCATCCGGAACTAAAAGCACTACCAGCCCAGTAACTGTCGTAGCCACTACTGCTGTAGTTTTAATCGGATTAGCTTTTGCCCATTCACCTAATGAATACAAACGCTCAACCAACATAATATTTTAATTTATTACAAATCTTATAACTGTTTTGTCTGTTGTTTGGACTTAAACAATATTTAAATTCCAAGCAAATTTTCTTTTTGTATGCAGCTCCTAAAAGATAAGCTCCAGCTCAGGTTATACCAGCAGACCATCCTGAACACAGCCAGCCAGAAGAATACACTTGTAGTCTTGCCGACTGGCCTGGGGAAGACACACATCGCGGCCGCGCTTGCATCGCTCAGGCTGGCGCACGGGAAAATTTTATTCCTTGCGCCGACAAAACCACTGGTGGCGCAACACTTGAAAACTTTTTCAGAAATTTTTGAGCCCGTGGAAGAGCTAACCTTATTTACTGGAGAGACAAAGGCTGACTCGCGGAAAGATTTGTGGGAAAAATCAAAAATTATTTTCTCCACGCCGCAAACTATCAAGAATGATCTGATTTCCGGCAAGATTTCGTTTGACTCGGTTGCACTTTTAGTTTTAGACGAGGCACACCGCGCGACTGGCGAGTACGCCTACACTTTTCTCGCGCGGGAGTATGCAAAACTCTCGCAAAACCCAAGGATTCTTGCACTGACAGCCAGCCCCGGAAAGAACGAGGAGAAAATCAATGAAATCTGCAGGAATTTACTGATAGAAGCAGTCGAAGCCCGCAGCAGGGAACATCTGGAGGTAAAATCATATGTGAAGCCGATAAAATTTCATTATGAATTTGTTGTCCTGCCAGAAGAATTAGAAAATATTCGTGGCAGATTGGTTAATGCAATTAAAGGCAGGCTCGAGATACTAAAATCGGCCGGCCTTGTCACGAGCACGGATGCTTCTAAGGTTAACAAGAAAGCGTTACTTGCGTTGCAGGCAAGCCTGCAGGTGCAGATGGCACAGCATAACCCAAGAAAATCCAATGGATTTTCTGGGCCCAGCCAAACTGCATTTGGCTTGGGCTATGAAGTCGCGCACGCACTCTCTGTTTGTGCTGCACTGATGAAATTAGCGCACGCACTCTCTCTAATCGAGTCTGAATCTGTTGGTGCACTAAAAAATTATTTTGATAATTTATGGGATGAATCAAAAACTTCCAAGGTTCGGGCGGTAAGGGACATTGTTTCTGATTTCAACGTGCGCGCGGCATACTCGCTGACAAATTCCGCGCTGGAAAAAAATATCGAGCACCCAAAACTTGAATCGCTAAAATCTATTGTTGAAAAACAGGTTGTTGAGAAAAAAGATTGTAAAATACTTGTGTTTACAGAAATCAGGAGCAACATCCAGAAAATTCTCTCCACGCTGGATGACATTTCTGGCTTAGAAGTGCACAAATTTATTGGCCAGTCCTCCCGTGAGGACAAAGGCATGAACCAGAAGACGCAGATTGAAGTAATTGAACGGTTCAAACGCGGAGAAATAAATTGTTTGGTTTGCACCGCGGTTGCGGAGGAGGGCTTAGATATTCCCGCAGTGGACTTGGTTGTTTTCTACACGCCAGTTCCTTCCGCAATTAGAAATATCCAGAGACGCGGAAGAACTGGCCGGCAGGAAATTGGAAAAGTTGCTGTGCTTGTAACCAAAAATACCCGCGATGAAATTTATTACTGGGTTTCGAAAAAATTGGAAGATAAAATGCACCAGGCAATCGCGAGCGTTGCAGATGGAAAGAATACTATTGAACAAACTGCAAAACTAACAGAATTTGTGAAAGCAGATAAATTGAAACCAGAAGAACAAATCACGATTTTTGCAGACGTCCGCGAGCGCGGGCTTGTCGTTGATAAATTATTTGAATCCGGTGCCCACGTTACTGTTGGCACGTTGACCTCTGGCGACTTTATTCTCTCCGAGGATGTTGGCGTTGAGCGGAAGATCGTGAATGATTTTGTTGTTTCGCTGTTGGATGGCCGGCTTTTCGAGCAGGTACGCGAGCTAAAGGGCCGCTTCGCAAAGCCACTAATAATAATCGAAGGGAATTTCGAGGACATTTTCAAAGTGCGGCAGGTCCACCCGTCCGCACTCTGGGGCGCGCTCGCCTCGCTGGTGTTAGACTGGAGCGTACCGATTTTATTTGCTTCAAATCCTACGGAAACTGCGGAATTGCTAATTACAATTGCGAAGCGCGAGCAGCTGGAAAGGGGCAAGGCGGTTGCTGTCAGGCTGGACCAGAAGCCCCGCACAATCGCGGAGATGCAACAATTTTTAGTGGAGGGCCTGCCTGCTGTCGGGCCTACGCTTGCTAAAAATCTGCTCAGGCAGTTCAAAACTCCGTTAAATGTTTTTACTGCATCGCTGGACGACTTGCAGAAAGTAGATGGTGTTGGCGAGAAGAAGGCGGAGATGATTAAAAAAATACTTGAAAGCTTGTTTGATGAACGAACTTAACTCCCTCGCACATAAGTGGACTGTGGCGCGCACGGTTGCGCGGCGGGCGTGGGCGTTGCTTTGACCACGCCTGGCAATGGTACATACCGGCCCTTACTCCAGGCATAATAATTACCCTTGTTCCAACCATCTATTCCATCGGTCAATTTTAAGGTGCGCTCAAGGTTTGTTTGTGGTGCCATACTTTTATGTAAGTGTTAAATTATATAAAGCTTTCTAATATAGGTTACAGTATTGTATGGCAGAAACTGATATGGCTGTTTTGGCATTAGCAAAACAACGACAGTTCTTAGAAGATATTATTGCAGGCAAACAATCAGTAGAATTATTAATCATGCCAAATACCAAATGCAATTTGGGTTGCGCATATTGTGCACCTGGAGGTTTTTCAACTGTGAATACTAAATATGAACGCATGTCGCAAGATATCCTCAACAGAATAATTTCTTTGGCTGCGGATTTTAAACGCCGTAACGGTGGCAGAGTTAATTTATTGGGGCATGGCTTTGAGCCATTATTAGCAGGCAAGGAATTTTTTAGACATTTAGGTACTCAGGCTCAGGAAGCTAATGTGAATCTAAATATTCAGACAAATGGCACCCTAATTGATAAAGAGTGGGCAGATATATTTGTAGCACACCAAATTGGTATTGGCGTTTCTTTGGATGGGCCCGAGGACGTGCATAATGCTGCGCGGTTGTTCCATTCTGGAGCGGGTTCTTATAAAGCCGCGATGCGCGGCGTAATGTTTCTCCGTGAAGTAGGCATGGATTGCGGCGTAATATCTGTTCTATCCAATGCGCATATTCGGAAAGGAGTAGGGCAGTGGTATGATTGGCTTCTAGAAAATAAATTTTATAAAGCAGATCTTCATTTGCCTTCGGCAGCCATTACAAATACTTTTTTTAAACCGTTGGCACCCACTGTTGAAGAAGTGACTAGTGTTATTTTATCTTTGTATGAACTTTGGAAAAACAAAACTGACGGAGTAGCAATAAGTATGTTTGAATTGTTTGTCCACGGGCTTTTACACGGGACACCACCAGCTGCAGCATGCACTCTAACTTCTGGTTGCCACACTGCCATAGGATTTGATCATTTGGGCCAAATAGCTCTTTGTGATTCAAAAGTTTATGAAATTGGAAATATTAAAGATATTGAAAGTCTTGAGGATTTATTTTTACACCCCGCAATGCTTGCCTCACACAAACGACCGCTATTGATTGCACAACGGGAAGAATCATGCAGAAAATGTGATTATCTTGAACTTTGTTCTGGCGGCTGCACGCACGAAGCCATAGTAGATGCACAAGACCCATACAGAAAAACTAAATTTTGTGATACATACCACGCTTTGTACCAAAAAATTGAGCAAGATTTAACTGAAAAAGGCGCTCTGAAGGGCAAACCCTGGAAGGCTAAAAATACTTTGCCGAAGCCAAACAATTAGCACTTATATCAACTTAAGCAAATCAGATAAACTCCATCATCATCGCCTTGCCGTCATGCAGGCCATACACTGGAATGATTGCTGGCTCTGGCTTGTGGCCTACGCGGACTTGGAAATTTGTTCTGGATTGCCAGCAACTGAATGTTAATGTTACGTTGCAAATTCCGCGCTTAAGCCATCGAAGTGACCCAAACTATATGCCCTACGAAATGCTAAGACGACACTTCTGATCTTGACGTCAGTGTACTTTGGCCTGAGGCGCTTAACTAACCGGTACATGAGTTCATCGTTTCTTATATGGCCCTCCATACGCACAATTCCAGCAATTATATCTTCTCCTCTTACCATTGGTGCACCGGCCAGCCTAGCAAGTTCATAAAATATACCCTCGCCAAGTTTTCTGTATGCGCGCATTGATTCGCCGGGTGCCATTTGTGTTACCATTTGCCTGGCAAATTTTTCGACGTCAGTTTCTCGCTCTTCTTTTATTTTTTCTTCTAATATAATTGCTCTCGCAATTCTCGCTATAATTGGGTGCACATGTTTATGCTCTTCAGAGAAGTACTGCTCTCTAAAAATTTTATAAAGCTGAGCCTCGTTGTGAAATATAATTGTGAAAAGCCTAAGCAAGAGCTCTCTTACATTTGAGGGTTTTTTCCCGATTAATTTTATTAGGTGCAATTCTGCTTTAAGAACAGTTAGGATTTCGCGAAAAAGTGTTCGGAGTGGAGCTTGTTTTTGTTGAACTAACACTATGTCAGTGTATATGCCTTCAATCTCGCGCATATTTTTTAATCGTTCTAAATCCTCTAAAATCTCGTTGTCTGTTTTTTCTTCACCACTAATATTAACTAATTCTGGTGAAATTAGGTTTGCTATTCTGTCTAATATTGATTTTGTTGCGTCGAAATTCTTCACTGCTGCATCGACAGTGCTATAGTTAAATTGCGTAGCTAATTTTTCTCGTAACACATAATTGGCTAAATGTTTATCCCACAAGGCCATGCGTTTATTATCATCCATGACTAATTCTTTAGCGATACGTATTTTACTTCCAAAAAGATGATTTAGTAATCCCATGCAATCGAAAGAAGAGCTAGATTAATAAGTATTTGTTTTTTACATAAACTCCATCATCATCGCCTTGCCGTCATGCAGGCCATACACTGGAATGATTGCTGGCTCTGGCTTGTGGCCTACGCGGACTTGGAAATTTGTTCTGGATTGCCAGCAGCTACAAGAGGCAGACAGCACGCCGCGGTACTGGCCGATCTTTGCCTTGTGAATGTGGCCGGACGCGACCATGTCTGGAATCTGCCGGATTGCTAGTGGGTCAGGGTCCATCGGCAACGCTAAAGTAGCGCCATAGGTCGGGGCAAGATGCCTTCGCTTCAACAAAAATTCCCAAATCTTATCTGGCGCGTCGTACCCACCGGCTACGCGCAAAGCTTCAACAGTATCAACAAAGTGATCGAAAGAGTAGCCGTGGTACATCAGCACGTCAAAGCCCTGATACTCTGCATGCTTGTGTATTTTTATCGACGCAGGATTTGAAACCATCATCACGTTTGGCATCGCGTACAGCGCCTCGGCATATTGCTTCGGCACAACAACCTGCGGCTCTTCTAAACCGACAGAATCGTGGTTACCTGGGATTATGATAATATGCTTGTCGTCAGGAATATCTTTCAGATACGAGGCAAGCAGTTCGTACTGCCGCGAAGCGTCTTTCACGCTGAGCTCCTTCTCCTGCTCAGGGTAGATGCCAACACCATCAATCAAATCACCCATCACAAAAACATATTTCGTCTTGCGGGCGA
>CAZUEL010000003.1:0-9802 GCA_964619325.1 Candidatus Woesearchaeota archaeon
ATGGGTCATGCGCGGTTTTGATGCAGATCAACTGATTACTGACTCGCCCTACAAAATTAAAGACCCGCGAGTTTACGGCTTTTCAAAACGCCAATTAGCAGAAGTTTTTGCAACTATAAACAAAGAGCTTGACGAAAAGCATGTTCAAAGTAAAAGATTGTATTTAATTTGTGAAGTCTTTTTCGATGACGACGTAACTTTTTCTGGCCATGCCATAAAAAATAGGGGCGTTATTTACATAGATATTGCGAATGGCAATCGGCCCTCGAATACGGACTGGACGCCGGACAAAAGTTTTATTGTTGATTTAAGCAAATCACTAATTTCTATAGATTCAGATTACAAAGAATACGTCGGGCGGATTGCCAAGGAGTTAAGTGCACTGCCAGATAACTCATATGTAGATTTCACATTGTTGAAAGACGGATACTTTTTATATCACGATTTTTGTTTAACTAGTGAGGTAAAATGAGTTGGGAAGAGCGCATCAGGGATACGTCTGCACTCGGCGGTATTCCGCTCTATCTGGCGCTCACGCTGGCCTTCCTTGCGCTCGGTAAGTACTTATGGGCATACCAGCTGATGGGTGGCTATGGCACCTGTTACGCGATCGCCGCGCTCATCAGAACATTGAAATTCGAAAAAAGGCCGGATAACACCTCGGCAGGCAACAGTTGGTTCTCCAGGGTTGATGCATCAAGCTTTCCAAGCCTGCACACCGCAAGGGCGTTCTCGCTCATAGTTGTGTTTGGCAGTTTTTTTAATAATATTTATTTCTACTTATTTTTGACAGTGACCGCGTTTGTTGTTGCATATCTTAGAATTTATCTGAAAAGACACTATTGGTGGGACGCGGCCGGCGGTGCGGTGCTGGGATTGTTTGCCGGTTGGTTCTCCCTCACGTTTGCCCAACTTGTGGCGGAATTATTGCACTTTCCACTCTAAAAGCTTAAAAACCGTTCTGCATTTGCAAGCACATGGGAGCGATACTAGGCGAGAATTTATACAAGATTACAGTAGAGCGGGGCGTTTTGCAGCGCGGCATGAAAATCAGGAACACGCCGGAAATACTGGAAGTCAAAAAGGCGTCAGTTGGCGTTGGCACCGAGAGCAAACCCGTCGCATTAGTTAAGTTCAATTTCAAAACAATCTATGGCGAGAGTTCTGGCAGAGTAGAAATCGAGGGCGAACTTTACTACATGGATGATGAAAAAGTTCTGGATCAGCTTGACAAAGAGTGGAAAGCAGACAAGGAGATAAAGAACGACGGCATCCGCGTTTTATTAATGAATCGCATACTAGAAACTGCTTTTTTGAAGGCAATAATTCTATCTGAACAGGTCAAGCTACCGCCACCGATACTTATGCCACGCATAGAGGCCGGCAACAAAATAAAAGAGCAATCTTCCAAGAAGGAAAAGAAGTGATTTTTTCAATAGGCTTTTTTATACTCACTTTACGTTTTGGTTATTGGTGGTAATGTATGGTCTT
This sequence comes from Candidatus Woesearchaeota archaeon, assembly GCA_964619325.1. Classification (GTDB taxonomy): domain Archaea; phylum Nanobdellota; class Nanobdellia; order UBA10117; family UBA10117; genus CAZUEL01. The sequence goes on from CAZUEL010000003.1 coordinate 1,492, forward strand.
TGGGGTGGGTTTGATGTTGCCAAATATATTGTTGCTCGTGCTGCACGTGGTTGGCCTGGTGTTAGGCGCATGGCTAGCATGGCTGGCATGGAAAAAGTGGCAGGGCAAGATGAAAAACCTCGCATTTTTCTTTGGCGCGCTTACGTTTTCTGAGCTCCTTTACGTAACCGCGCACGCGGGCTGGACCGCGATAAGCTTTGCACATCAAATCGGGCAGATATTTATGTGGCTCGGCATAGTGATTGCTGTTTTGAGCCTGGCGGGAAAGAAACAATAATTATCGTGAAGCGCAGGGTTTAAAACCCCGCACTTTGGTCAGAAACCCTTTGGGTTTCCTATGCCCACAATCCCTTCGGGATTCTGGTTAGTGCGCTTCACAATTCAAAAATTCGCGATTAAGCGAGGCGCTGTAAAAACCACGGACTTTAGTCTACGGATGAGCACCGAGCAGCGGATTTTTGTTATTTTTTTCTACAAATTGCGAACAAGCTAACGCCGACAGGAAAGTTAATTCGCGACAGCAGGTGGTTTTCGAACTTTAGCAGCCCAGTCAGAAGTTTGTTTGTCGTGGTGTTTATTTTTTGTAAATCGTCCCCACCAGAATTTTTGTTTAGCAGTCTGGCAAGCCAGATCGGGAAAAATAGGCTGAAGTTCCAATAAGAGATGCGCTCCACAGAGAAGCCGGCCTGCTGTAGTAAGCGCAGTAACTCTGATTTTGTGTACCTGCGATAATGGTGGTTTGTTTCATCGTGCTTGCTCCACAAGAAATTAAAGGCCGGCACAAAAAGTATGAGCCTACCGCTGTGCGTTAACGTGCGATTCCAGTCGCGCAGTGCGGCGGCATCAGCTTGGATATGCTCCAGGACATCGGAGGCCAGTATTATGTCGAAAGATGAATCTAGGAAGTTCAGCGTTTTTGCATCCATTACCGAAACATTTTCAATTCCGCGGCGCCTACATGCAATTATTGCGTCTTCGCTTATGTCTATGCCAGTCTTATTTGAGAAACCATTCGCCTCTAGCAGCCGTATCATCTGCCCGCTCGCGCAGCCGATGTCTAATATTTTAGCAGCCCTCTCTGCTGGCCGGGCGAGCCTAAGCATCATGTCCCTGCGCGCAACAAACCACCAATGTGTTTTTTCTAAGATGTGGTATTTTGATTCATAGGCTTTTTCCATGCGGCTTCTGCCAGTGTAAGTTTTAATAAGTTTGCGCCGCCGGCAAGCTTTTTAATTCAACCAGTTGTGTTTAACTGGCCATGCTAAATTATGAAATAGCAGAGACCTTCTATGGCATAGCGGATATTCTCGAGATGCTGGGCGTTGCATGGAAGCCGATTGCATACCGGAGGGCCGCGAGGCAGTTAGAGTCACTCGGCAAAGATGTAAAAGATATTTATGTGGTCGGCGGCGTTGATGCAATACAAGAGATTCCAGCGATTGGCGAAGCACTTGCACAAAAAATTGCGGAGTACATTGAAACAGGAAAAATAAATGAGTTTGAAACACTGAAAGCAAAACTGCCAGAGGGGCTGGCAAGGCTTCTGGAGATAGAGTCAATCGGTCCGAAGCGCGCAGCCATATTATACAGAAAATTAAAGATAAAGTCAATTGATGATTTGAAAAAAGCGATAAAAGAAAACCGGATTGCGAAGCTCGCTGGCTTCGGTCCTAAATCGCAGCAAAACATTGAGGCCGGTCTTGATATGCTGCAGAAAGGCAGGGAGCGCCTCACGCTCGGCGAAGTAATTCCAATCGCGCAGGAGATTATCGCGATTCTGAAAAAAGTCCCAGGCGTTGAGCAGGCAATGCCAGCCGGCTCGACAAGAAGATGGAAAGAGACGGTTGGCGATTTAGATATCTTAGTAATTTCCAAGAATGCAGCTAGAGTTATGGATGTTTTCACGAAAATGCCGTCTGTGCAGCGTGTTCTGGCAAAGGGCAAGACAAAGTCTGCGGTTGTGCTAAAAAATGGGTTACAGGCAGACGTGCGCGTTCTGGAAAAGAGATCATTTGGTGCAGCATTGAATTATTTTACCGGCAACAAGGACCACAACGTTGCACTGCGCCGCATCGCAATAGGGAAAGGTTACAAACTTTCAGAGTATGGGCTCTTCGACCGTAAGTCAGAAAGATTTGTTGCCGGCCGCACCGAGGAGGAGCTTTACAAAAAACTCGGCTTATCCTACATCGAGCCAGAGTTGCGCGAGAGTCGGGGCGAGCTGGATGCCGCGAGAATGGGGGCGCTGCCAAACTTAGTTAAACTAAGTGATATTCGCGGTGATTTTCATACACATACGCAGTGGAGCGACGGCGTTAATACAATTGAGCAGATGGCTGGGGCAGCGCAGGCGCTTGGTTATGAACATATTTGTATCTCTGACCATTCAAAAACAACCGCGGTCGCCCACGGCTTAAATATCGAACGATTGGAGAAACAGATTGCAGAGATTAAGAAATTACAAAAAAATCTCAAGATAAAAATTCTAATTGGCTCAGAAGTCGATATTCTCAGTAATGGTGAGCTAGATTTTCCGGATGAAGTCTTGAAAAAGCTTGATGTAGTTATTTGTTCTGTACACTCAGGCTTCAAAAGCCCACAGGAGAAAATGACCGCGCGCATTGTAGCCGCACTACAAAATAAACATTTAGATATTCTTGGCCACCCGACTGGCCGGCTCATTAACAAGCGCAGCCCATATGAAGTGGATTTGAAAAAAGTGTTTGATGTCGCGGCGCAAAACAAAAAAATAATGGAGATTGATGCACACCCGGCACGGCTGGATTTGAAAGATGAGCACATCTTGTTGGCCAAGCAGTACGGCCTGAAGTTTGCTATTGATTCTGACGCACACTCGACAGACCAACTGAAGCTCTTGCAATTTGGTGTTTATACCGCGAGGCGCGGTTGGTTAGAAGCAAAAGATGTTGTGAATACATATAAATTTTCAAACTTGAAAAAATTTTTGCACTAAGTGCGTCGTGCGGCCGCTAAGGATTCATACCGCCGAACCTCTTCTTCCGCATTACTAATTAATCCTACTAGTCCGCGCATAGCCTCCGCAGCTTCTGGTAACATACTGGCTTTTTCATAAATCCAAGTTGCCCACTGGCGAGCAGAAACGTTGCTGCGCCCATTGCTGCTGTTGCGCGGATTGTATCTAGTAATAAACGTGGAGACAAACTTTTCCAACCCCAGCTCCAATAGCAGCCGACCGCTTTCTGCATAGTTATGCTGTCCCCAAAGCCGCCAAATTGTCTTATATGCTGCATCAACTCGAACTGATTCAGCGTCCATTGCAGCTGGTAAATCTGTATTGTGTTCGGCCATGCGGCTGCTAGTTGTGTGTAGTTATAAGAATTTGTAGTTTGCAATTAAACAAACTATTTAACATATGTTTTTGTTACTGAGTCATGCGCCTATCCGATGTTATTGCATATTACAAGAAAGTTGCACCTGAGATAGTCCGGATTGCCGCGAATCGCGAGGCGGTAGCGCGGTTCGGGATCGAAGAGGGCTACAGCAGCCGGCCAGAGATATTGCAGTTCCCTTCCGATATTGCAAACTACGTCCGCCGCGGGGCAACGTCATTTCATGTTTCTGAGGAGCGGTGGAGCGACCCGCTGAGGCTGACAACCGAATCGACAAAGCAAGACTTTGATAACCTGCGGACTGGCTGGGATTTGGTATTTGATATTGACTGTCCTTGGGGCTTTGAAATTTCCACAAATGTTGCGAAGCTTGTGATAAAAGCACTGGGTTACCATGAAATAAAAAATATTTCAGTTAAATTTTCCGGAAACAAGGGCTGGCACATCGTTGTGCCCTTCGAGGCGATGCCGAAAGTCGTGAAGCGCGTTGAAATAGCAAAATACTACCCGGAAATTCCGCAGCTCTGCGCCCAATACTTGCTAGAATTTATCAAGCCGAACCTTGAGCGCGATATTCTCGGGCTAGCTAGCCATGATATCAAGAAGCTCACAGAAATTTTTGGGACAACAAGAGACAAGATTTTCGACGAGAAACTGCAGTCGTTTCACCCAAATATTTTTTCGCAGATTGACGTTGGACTTATGTCTTCGCGTCATTTGTTCCGCGCGCCGTACTCGTTGCATATGAAGTCCGGCCTTGTTTCTCTGCCGATCGAGCCAAAGCAAATAGGTGAATTTTCAAAGGAGTGGGCAAAGCCGGAAAATGTTGAAGTGAAAGAAATTTTCCTGAACACTGAAAAAGTCCGCGCGAACGAGGCGGAGCAGCTTATCGTACAGGCAATAGATTGGCAACAGCGCGCGGTGGAAAAAGATAGTAAAAAACAAGTAGTTGGCCAGAAGTTTGAATTCTCCGAAAAGGTTCCGGAGGAGGCGTTCCCGCCATGCATGAAATTAGTGTTGAATGGCCTGTCCGATGGCAGAAAGCGGTCGCTGTTCGCGCTTCTTAATTTCCTAAAGTCCGCGAAGTGGCCCTGGGATGAAATTGAAAAGCGCGTTTATGATTGGAATATCCAGAATTCGCCGCCGCTGAAGGCTGGCTACGTGAAATCACAGCTGGCCTGGCACTCGCGCCAACAGATAAAGATTCCACCGCCAAACTGCAGACAGTATTTTATTGAGATTGGAATTTGCAAGCCAGATACGATATGTGATAAAATAAAGAATCCAATCAGCTACCCCCGGTTTAGGCTCCCGAGGCAAAACCAGAAAGCAGAGTGACATACTATACGCTGCACTATAACAAATCTTTAAATGTGTGTATGGGGTGCGGTTTTTGGGTTGCCGTTGAGGTGCTGTCATGGCGGAGTTTACGTACGAGGACATATATGAATTACTGCGCATGGAGAAATACTCTACAGACTTGCAGCTCGTTAAGCTCGAGGATTTGCGGAAGGTGAAGGAGTATTTTGAGACAAAGCGGGGGCTGCTAGCTAAGCAAACAAAGGACTCGGAGTTTTATGACAAATCGAAAAAAGATAAATTGAAAACCGAGCTGGAAAATGCGCGCCGGGCCCTTAAGGACTGGTATGAGAAGCGCGAGAAAAAATTATTGAGCCGCGCGACATTTACTGCTAGGACAGATTTTAAGCTGCGCGACACAACAAACATGCTGCCCTCCGAGGAGAAAGTTTACTTGAAATTGCTCGATGTCCTAAAAGAAAATTATTCTGGCTTTTTTAGCAATTTCAAAAAAGGTGCGGCGGACGTCGTAGCAGACGCGTCGGCAGAGGCACCGGCCGCCGCACCAGAGCTCGCGGTGGCGCAGGCAGCGCCACAAATAATCCTGAAAAAAATCCGCGTCCGCCAGCAGATTCCTGAGCTAATGGGGCCGGACCTGCAAACTTATGGGCCGTTCAATGAGAACGATGTTGCTGCTGTCCCAGAGGATATTGCCGCGCTCCTGATAGGGCAGGGCAAGGCAGAGGATGTTGTGGAAGGCGGGCAAGCTGCGGCGATAGAAGCCCGCGTAGGTGAGGATGTTAAGGTGATTGAGCAGGCAACAGGCGCGCAATAGTAAGGCTTTAAAAGGCATCTAAATCGTATTCTCTCAGTATGAAAATTAAAAAAAGTGTTAAGCGGTACTGCCCAACGTGCAAGAAGCACACCGAGATGAAGGTCTCGATTGTGCGAACAAAGGCGAGGCCAAAGACAAAGAAGCACGCGCTCAGCAAGGGCGTCCGCCGAGTTGCTTATGCCTTTGCGGGCTACGGCGGCTCGCCGCGTAAGACGGTTACTCCGGTAAAGACCGCAAAGAAGGTCGCAATCAAGTACGAGTGCACAGTGTGCAAGAAATTCCACTTAAAGCGAAACCCAATCAGGGCTAAGAAGTCGGAGATGGTGTAAATAAAAATGGCACAAACAAGAGCAAGATTCGTAAAAGTGCGCTGTGACAAGTGCAAGAATGAACAAATAATATTTAGCAACGCTTCAACAAAGGTGGCCTGCCTCGTGTGCAAGGAAGTGCTTGCCGAGCCAGCCGCGGGCAAGGCAAGGGTCAAGGCAAGCGTCTTAGAGATTTTGTCATAAATCTGCACATATATGGATTTATATATGTGCTGTTTTGCAAGTTGAAAAGCATTTTAAACCTATTTGTGGTGTTTAAGGTATGTATAAGAAATCCGGCAAAGCAAACTCGGTTTGCTAGTCTTGATTTTTTATCGGAGATGTAAATGTATAAAAAACAAGGCCTGCCAGAGAAGAATGACTTGGTGATATGCACTGTCAAGGAAGCCACGCCAAGCTCGGTTTTCGCAATACTTGATGAATACGACAAATTAGAAGGCATGATTCACATCTCTGAAATCACGAGGAGATGGGTCCGAGGCATGAAGACCTACCTGAAGGCCGGCCAGAAGCTCGTGTGCCAGGTGATGAACGTTGACCGCGTGAAAAACTTTGTTGACCTCTCTTCGAGGCGTGTTGGCGCAGGCCAGCAGCGCAACAAGATGGCGGAGTGGAGCAACGAAAAGAAGGCAAATGAAATTCTTGAGGTTTTCGCAAAGCAGTCTGGAATGACCGTGAAACAGGTCTATGATTTAGTTGGCAACAAAATCCTGCAGAAATATAAAATGATCTACCCATTCCTGAAAGAGGTTGCCGCGCAGGGGGAGGGCAAGCTTGCGGAGCTGGCCATGGATAAGAAGCTGGCAGGAACGTTCACAGAATTCGTGCAGAAAAGAATAGTTCCGCCGAAGGCGGAGATCATGGCAAATCTGTCGCTGACAATCAACGCGCCAAACGGTGTTGAAATCATAAAAAAAATAATAGCTGATGCAAAAGCAGATGCAAAAAAAAGCGGCACGGAAATAGACATAAAATACCTAGGCGCGCCAAATTATAAGCTCGCGGTGGCGTCAAAGGATTTCAAAAAAGCAGAGGAAACGTTTAAAACTGTTTCCGAGCACATAACCAAGGCTGCTGAAAAGGCGGACGGCCTGGCTGTCATAAAGAGGGCATAATCAAATGAGTAAGTGGATAGTACAAAAAAAGTTCAAGACGCTGCCGAAGCTGAATAGCCCCATCATGATCGAAGGCCTGCCTGGCATGGGCCAGGTTGGAAAGATCGCAGTTGATTTCTTAATAGATAAACTGAAACCAAAATTATTGTACAAGATTTACTCGCACGACTTTATGCACTCGGTTTATTTCAACGACGCCGGATTTGTTGAGTTGCCTGCGGTTTGCATCTATTACGTAAAGGGCAAGAGCAACGATATGCTTTTCCTTGCTGGAGATGACCAGCCGGCTTCACAGCGGGCAAGCTATGAATTTTCGGAGAAGATAGTTGACTTTGTGCAGGAGCTCGGCTGCCGCGAGATAATCACGCTGGGCGGGATCGGCATGCCGCACGAGATAAAAAAGCCGAATGTGTTCGGCGCCGTAACAAATAAAGTAACGCTAAAAAAATACGAGAAGCTCGGCGGAATAAATTTCAAAATTGATTCTAAAATAGATGCGATTGTCGGTGCGTCCGGCCTGCTCCTGGGGATTGCCCAGCTGCGCGGTATGTCTGGAGTGGCACTGCTTGCAGAAACGTATGCGCACCAGCTGCATTTGGGCTTCAGAGAGGCAAAAAGCATTCTCGAGCGGTTGAAGAAAATTCTGGATTTGAAAGTTGATCTTTCACCATTAGATAAAGAGACCGAGAACTATGAGAAGGCGCAGGCCCGGGCGAAAGAGGACCGTGAGAACACCCGTTTGAGCAAGTTGAGGAGCCAGTTTACAGATTCTAAGCCCGAGGCACAGTATATTGGATAAGTTTTTACAATTGCATTAACTGTGCCTCCAATTTGAACACTATCAAAACTTACTATTGGGCTACTTGGCCTACAGACTCACTTTCCGTGCCCGGCAGGGCCTTTAGAATAAATTTTTTGCCTGTTTTGGACTCGTAATTATAGTCTAGGTCTATTGTTAGCAGATCTTCCACAACGCCGGTATACTGGCCTGTGAGCTCGCCAGGTGCTGTCCTGCAAATCACGTTCGCCTCACCGTTTACTAGTGAGAATGTATTATCGGTGCGGCCACAGTTGAGCTCGAGACCAGAACCGAGTTTTACGCCCGTAATTCTGACTTTATCCAAATTGTTAATCGTGCTGTCTTCACTTAGTGATTTCTCAGCACAGTCATCAGAGTTAAACACTCTACCTGTTCCGATGTTTTTTATTTTTATTTGGAATCCTAATGTATCTCTGCCGAATGGAATCTGCTCGACAGAAGTTACCTGGATTGGGGCACCTTTGTTATAGACTTGTTTTATGCCCGAGGTTTTGCAGGCATTCGCACCTGTTGCCTGCTGTAGTAGGTTTTCGGTTATGCAT
>CAZUEL010000003.1:9812-44053 GCA_964619325.1 Candidatus Woesearchaeota archaeon
CATGCTGTCGCCACGCCTTGGCTTTTGTAATCGTAACACGCAACTGCGGTTGCTGTGAATGGGAACTGGCCTTCTAGTTTGCCCTTATAGCCGCTGGGCGAAGTGAATGTTACTATGTCCTGCCCACCAGGGACGATCGTGCTGCCAACTTTGCCGATCGATGATAACTCGCGAATCGTATTATCAACTGGCTCTTGTATTCCAAATGCGGAGGCACTTATTCCAGTTAGAGAAACCTTGCGCACCGTCGCGGTACTCTCACCTTTGTTCTCGAGCTTTACTATGAATTCGATTTGATCACCTTTGACAACTTCTTCTGGCGGTGCGTTCGGCTGGAATGCCACTTCAACGCCTTGTGTGCCGCCTACGAACGGCCTGCTCGCCAATGATGGTGTTGCCGTTTTCTGCGGGCTAGTACAACCGCTGACAACTATCACGCTCAACAAAACTAAAGCGATTATTAACTTGCTATTTGTGGCCATTTTAGCTCTTGTTTATTAATTTTGCGGGGTTTAAATACTTTGCGAAGCGAAGTCCGCGAACGAGTTCGTGTTACGGTGCGTTGGTTTGTTCTGTCTAACTAAGATTCGTTAGGTGTTATCACAACTTGTTTTACTATTACTTCCGCATATGAATACGAAATTACAACTTGCAGTTGTTCTTGAAATTCTGTTTGGGTAGGTATGCCTTTGAGTGTGCATCGTATTGTCCTGCCCTCTTTATCACCGGATAATATTATGCCATCGCGATAGATGTCTGGGAAACAGCTTAACTTGTCTTCACCAAAATACTGCGCGCCTGCAAAGTTGACGCTCTCGATTGACGCGAGCTCGCTGCCCTCGCTGCAGTCCGCATTTTTGTAAACCGTGCCTGCGCCAACATTCATGATTTTGAAACTGAACGATAAGTCGAACATTCCATCAGATCTCTTTCTGGCGGATATTTGTTTGTAATCTGAAAATTGTACTGGCGCAGAGCTCGAGTAAAAGGATTTTTGTGCAGTAGGGTCACATTCGCCACTCCTTGCTGAGGCGCATAGTTCTGCTGCCAGCTTTGTTTTGTAAGGGTAGCAGGCATCAATTACTATCGCCTTAGGCTCAGCAGCCAATGGTGATATGCCAGCAAACGTTGCTTCGCCTAGTTCTACTATCTCCTTAGGGCCAGCCAGCCCCGTGATCTGCCTTGCCGCCAAATGTTCATTGTTTGTTGTCGCGCTGGCATCTTCGAGGCCGAACACGCGTGCGTTTGATATGCTGAGTTTTAGTTTACCGGTGGGCACATCAACTGCCCCACGGTTCTCCACTGCCAATGTTATCGGAAAGTGTTCGGCTACTAAAGCACTTTCAGGCGGCTCGCCTTTTACAAAGGAGAAAGTCAGGCCATCCGTGCCAGTTACAAATGGCTTATTAGTAGATTCTATTTTTTGTCCGAATAAATTTGATAGAATCCCGCCGCCAGATGATTCGCCTTGTGTACTGCCAACACAACCGCTAACTAAGAGGATTGCAAGTAAACTTATCGCAATTACTGGCTTTTTCATTTTAAATAGGTAGCTCTCCCATCGGCCGCGAAGATGTGGGCTGCGGAGGCTGGACTGCCTTAATGATAACTGTTGTTACCGCGGGCGTTATATAATTATAAGTCAGGTCTGCCTTAGCCCTAAAACTGCCTAGTGATCCCCGAAGCTCACTTGCGGGTATCTTAAACTTTAAATAATATATTTTTGATTCGCCGACCTTGAGGACTGCACCACCTTGCCTTATTTTGTATGACTGTATGCCTTTAGATTCCTGTACGTAATCAAAATCGTTCATTTCATCTGTTACTATGGTTGCGGGAGGGGCTTCTATCTGTAGTGTTATGCCGATGATTTCTGCACTTCCGGTTGTAAATGTTGGATTTTTTACGCTTACACCAAGCACGTAATCTGATATTAATGCGGATTTCGGATCAGCAACTGCGATAACATCCTCGCTGCCAACAAGGCCGATGCCTAGTTCGACAGACGTATCGCCTGCCTGTTTTCCAGTAAGTTCCTCCTTTGGTATTTTGAAGTATGTTGCTGGGTCGCTGACACGTGATAAGGTATCGTCAGTTGTAAAGTAAATGGTTTTTGTGGTATCTGTCTTGGTTCTCATGATTGTGGCCGTAACGTCAATTGGTATCGCCTTGACTGTGCCTGCCTGCTCACCGGCCAGCGTGCTTGCAGTATATTTCTGGGGCGTGCTGCTGCACACAAATCTTCTGTTCACGAGCGCGGTGGCCTTTATTTTACCACCTTCCGCACCTTGAATCTGGCAGTTTAATTGTGGTTCTTCAGTAACACCAAGCAACGAAAAAACATTTGAGTTGGGCACCGCGGTGACATCGACTTCAACTTCGCTGTCAGTCGGGCTGACTGCGGTAAGCCTACCTTCTATTTCAACCACGCTTGGGCTTATATAAACATCCCGTCTTGGTTTTACATCTTTGATAGAAATTCCGACATCGCGGCGCTCTGGCTCGACAATTTTTTCAGATTGAAACGTCTGCTCAGGAACCTTCCCTTCTACTAGAAAGCCCCATACGCTACCGAGACCGGCCCCTGCAGCACTTAGTTGTGGGCTGACCACGCTGGTGCTCTTTATGCCCGTACCTAGCAGTTGACTGCCCGCCGGCGTGTAAAGTACATAGTACGAGGAAAGTAGTAGTGCAACTATGATTCCAACATAGGCCCACGGACTTTTCTTCTTTTCGCGTTCCCATGGCGGCTGATAGCCTTGCGGTGCAGATTTGCCACCACGAAGTGTTTCTAAAAAACTAGGCGTTTTCTTTTCTTCTGGCATGTCGCCGGCGGCGCGGGCTTTCCTTTGGGCCCACCAAGTGCCGACGCCTTGGCCTGCCTTTACCCCGGCACCCTGCTGAGAGATCCATTCTTGATATTGTTCTTTTGTTCCACCTTGAAATTTTGTACCTTTTAGAGATGCAGTGACTTCGGGTATGTATTCCGGGCCGGCCTCACCCTCCGGCGTGACGCCGCGGGATGCTACCTCAGGAATTTTTTTGGCGAGCTTTCCTGCAAGTGTCCTAAGAATCCACTCCTTAACCGCCATTACCGCTCCATAACATTTAGTGTCAGACCGCTTACTGTGACATCATTTTCAGAAGATAGAGCTAACGTGTTATCGCCGAGCTTGAAATATCTACATGCATCTAAGTTAATTGTGTTGTTAGCAAAAGTTTCTGTAACTTGGTTGGTGTTTATTAAAATAGTCAGCTCGCTATCCCTGGCTGGGCTAGCAATGTGCAGCGGGCAAGTCATTCTATTCGCACGTATTCCGCTGAGGACAAAACTGGAAACTGTGAATCTGTAATCCCGTGTCCCCTTCGAGACCGGCGTATGTGTAAATCCGGTATTAACTTCCACAAATCCTAGATTATATGCGCCGTCGCGTGCCACTCTAAAAATGATATTATTTTGGCCCACTTTCAGATATTGCAGTGGCAGTTTAATAGAAAACTCTTGCAGTGGTATGTCATTATAAATCTCGTTGCCATTCAGTTCTATTGCTAGCGGGCCAGCATCCGCCACGAGTGCTTTGGCGTAAAATGACAACACTGCGGACTTCAGGCCTGTAAACTCAGTATCGCGAAGTGTGAAGCTCCTTTGGACGCTCGCTTTGAAATCCTCGTGTTCAGATGCGATCAAATATATGTCTCTTAATTCCATCTCTGCACTTTTGAATAGGCCAGTTGTTCTCAACTCTAACTTGAGATTGTTGTTCTCTAACAAGAGATTAGTCTGCAAATTTACCTTGAAGTCCTGTCCACCGCTAACCTTTAAGCTCTCAACTTCCTCACCGTTTAGGATGAAAACCAGTTCTGAAGGATTTTTGGAGCTCAGCACGCGCCCTGAAACGCTGGCGCCGGACACACTGCTCATGTCAAGCTTGAATGTGAGATTTGCTATTTGGTCGTAAAATGTTGTTTTAACTAATCTCGCCTGCGACTTAAGCAAAGTTGTTTTCTCCCTTGGGCGGCCGTCCACTATGACATTTTGCATCTGGTGCAGGCCATCCTCCGATGTTGGCGAAGGCGCGCCTCTGATTAATCCTGGTGATACATCCAGCAGCTCTTTCTCAAACTTCGGCAGTTCTATGCCCAGATTCTTTCTCTCACCCGGAGTTGCAACGATTGCATAATATACTATTCCGCCAACTATTACAAAAAGAATTATCATCACGCCGAGGTTACTCTCGTACTCAATGCCCCGTCTGGATTTAATTCTGGATAGCGTGGCCATGACGAAATATTCTGCAGATTATATATAAAGCTTTCTTACTCTGGCTGTTCTTGCGTGATTGGTTGCGAAGGTATTGCAACGTGTGCTACTTGTAGCTTATATGGCTCTAGCTTAGTCAGTAAAGTTTCTAGTGGTTGTAAACTCTTACCAATAGCAAGCATGCGGAGGTCTGTGCCATCTTGTCTGGCATGAAGTGCTAGTGCAAAATCTAGTCCGGGGCCGGACATATTAAATCGAATGCAATCTGACGATGCCCCCCCCAGTCCATAAGTCATTGGCATTGGTAAGTATTGTCCGAGATGTTGTTGCATTTCTAACAGCGTAGGGGCGTACTGTTGCCAGGCAGCTAGAACCCCATCGCCAGTTACTATTTTCGGTTCTATTAGCTGTGCCAGCGATTGTTGAATAGCTCTGATTCTGCGCGCAGCAGTATTTCTTGTGGCATACAGCGCGGCGCCGAGCGCGATAGGCGCCGACACATACTTGAAGGGAGCTGAGGCAAGAACTAAAAATGGTAGCGCTGAAACTGCAACTGCTAGCGAAGTTAATATCCTACGTTTTGCTGAATATAAGAGCGGCAGAGCTATGTGCGGAAAATCCGTCAATTGTGGTGGTGCCGGCTCTTGCATGAGCGAGTCCAGTGCAGCCCGTTTATAAGCGTTTCCATATTGACTTTTAATATGGTTGAAAAGTTTATATAATAAAATAGATTTAGAGTTGTGGGTGTGGTATGAAAATAATTAATTTCAACCGGCGAGAGGGGATAGCAAAGATAAGAGTTGACACTCTTGACGACCTCTGGCACCTTTCCAAGATAATCGAGGTTGGCGATGCGGTGGCCGGTGAGATAAAGCGCAAGGTCAAACTTTCCGGGGAGGGCGAGCGCTCAAAAGTAGTTGTGAAAAACTATTTCGCCAAAATTCTGGCTAAAAAAACAAAACTGGAATCTTCTGTCCTGAAAATCTCCGGCGAAATTCTGGAAGGTTCGGAAGAATTGGCGATCGGTGCCGCGCACACGTTAGATATTTTCCCCGCAGATGTGATAAAACTTTACAAGCAAAAGTGGCATGACTACCAATTAAGGAGATTAGAGGAAGCGGAGAAGGCTTCGAAAGCTCCGAAGGCACTAGTTGTAGTTTTAGATGATGAGCAGGCCCACATTGCTGCACTTACTGCGTCTGGCTTTCAATATCTGGCAGGTTTTGAATTGCGTTTGGCCAAAAAAAGATTTGTCGAAAAAACGGACAATGGTTTAGGAAAGGTTGTTGCTGAAATTCTGCGGATTGACTTTGAGTCAAACCCAAGTACAATCGTTGTTGCATCGCCGATTTTCTGGAAGGAAGTTATGATCGAGGCGATAAAAGAAAAAGATGCAAAAATAATTAAGAAAATAAAATTAGAAGGCGTTTCCACCGGCACCCGGCGGGCGCTGACGGAACTGATAAACCGGGGCGTGCTGGAAAAAGTTTTGAAAAAATCCCAGCTGCAGAAAGAGTTTGACTTGATTGAAGAGCTCATGGTGGAGATCGCGAAGAAGGGGCTTGCTACTTACGGAAAGGAGGTAATCAAAGCAGTTGAAGCCAACGCAGTAAAAACTTTATTATTTACTGATGAAATTATTGAAAAGGCAAGAGAGAAAGAAAAATTCGGAGATTTTGAAAAACTGATTGATGCAGTCGAGGCGCAGGGCGGCGAGGTTCATATTATTTCTACGGATAACGAGGCTGGCGAGAAGCTGAAGGGGCTGGGCGGGATCGCTGCTTTGCTGCGCTACAAAATTACCTAAGGCAGAATTAGCCAAACTTTGTTCGGCTTTATTTTTGCATCAGCAAATATTAGCCGAGCGAACTCGGCTTTATGCTGAGGTTCAAACTAGTATAAACCCGCAGCCCTTCTTAGTTCATCTGCCTTGTCAGTCTTCTCCCAAGTGAAGTCCGGGTCGTTCCTGCCGAAGTGGCCGAATGCAGCTGTCTTGCGGTAGATTGGCCTGCGCAGGTTCAGGTGGTTTATGATTGCGGCTGGCCTGAAGTCAAACTGTTTCTTTACAAGTTCCACAATTCTATCATCCGAGATTTTTCCCGTGCCGAATGTATTCACAGAGATTGAAACCGGCTGTGCCACACCGATGGCGTAGGCAAGCTGTATCTCGCACCTGTCGGCAAGGCCGGCGGCTACAATATTTTTCGCGACATAGCGTGCCATATATGCAGCAGAACGGTCAACCTTTGTCGGGTCTTTGCCGGAGAACGCACCGCCCCCATGCCGGCCCATTCCGCCGTAGGTGTCCATGATAATTTTTCTTCCTGTAACTCCGCTGTCGCCTGGCGGGCCGCCGATCACGAATTTTCCTGTTGCGTTTATGTGAAAAGCTGTTTCAGAATTAATCCAGTTTCCGCAAACAGGTTTAATCACTTTCTCGATGACATCACTGCGTAATTTTTCATATGATATGTCGGGCGAGTGTTGGATTGCAATCACGATTGCTGTGGCGCGCTTGGGCTTTCCATTCTCGTATTCGATTGTGACTTGTGATTTTCCGTCTGGCCGTGCCCACTCCAACTCCCCGCTCCTTCGTGCTTCTGAGAGCCGTCCTGTTAATTTGTGTGCCAGCGTGATTGGAAGTGGCATTAGCTCCGGCGTTTCGTTTGTTGCATAGCCAAACATCAACCCTTGGTCGCCAGCGCCCTGTTCTCTGGCATCAGTTGCGGTAACGCCCTGTGAAATGTCCGGGCTCTGCTCGTGCAGCGCAACCAGTACAGCGCAGCTGTCCGCGTCAAAGCCGTACTCTGGCTTGTTGTAGCCGACCTGCCTGATTGTGTTTCGCACAACGCCTTGAACATCAATGTCGCCCTTTGTTGTGACTTCGCCCGCGACCACTATCAAGCCTGTCGTGGTAAGAGTTTCAACTGCTACGCGAGAGAACGGGTCTTGCTCGAAGAGTGCATCTAACACTGAGTCAGAAATTTGGTCGCAAAGCTTGTCAGGGTGGCCCTCGGTTACAGATTCGGATGTGAATAACGTTGCCATGGCGGGATTTCAAGAAAGGAAAATAATAAAAAGGTTTCCTTGACACTCGGAGGAGATGATTAACACAGTTTATGATAATATTTTTGCTAATTTATCCCAAGTGTTTACTTTCGCAAAAACTTTATCCCGTTCTTCCTGCGTCATCTTTGAAAGAATGTTTTTGCAGCCTTCGAGTTTTATTATCGAGTCAACGGACCAATTGCTGAACTCTTCTTTTTCTACGGAATTTACGATTTTGCCTTTGATTGTGCCGCTCACTGTGATTGGCTCTTTGCCTGGTGCGCAATATGCCAGCACTTCCTTGAAAATTATTGTTCGGGCTTTTTTTCCTTCCATTAGTTTCAGGAAGCCGGTGTTGCCAAGAATTGTTGCGGCATATTTCATGTAAACACCTGGAAACCCGTTCAGCACAGGGATTTGCCAGCCAACATCTGAAACGACCACTGGCTTTTGTAGTTTTTCTGCAGCCCACTTTGCAGAATATTTTGCAACCTCTTCAGAGTCGTCTGCCTGAATCTCCGGCGTTTCCAGTTTTATGTTATTTATTTTTATATCATACTTACCTAGGATTCTTGTTGCGGTGGCTAACTTTTTTGGGTTGCTGGTGATGAAAGTAATTTCCATAAAAAAGAAAAATGAAGTGAGTTAATAAAACTTATCAACATATTTAGCAGCACTTGCACATTCCTGTGGACAGCTTGCCAAGCCCTGCAATTATTATTAGTATTGGCCAAGTCCAGCTGAATGCGTCTGCGCTGATTGTATGCATTGCCTTGAGCAGGCCTGCAATACCAAACACCAGCACGAGGATGCCGAACGTGGCGTGCATGTATGTATGGTGCGGGCAACTGCAATCTGAATGGTCTTTCATGGGTTACCTCCAACTCTGTTTGTTGACGGGGGTTTATAATGTTTACGAAGAAACATTGTAGAAAAATCAGCAAATTTTTCTATTCCGCAAAACCGCAGTTTTGCGTTATTCGCGAACGAGCGAAGTGAAGTTTAAATTACATATTTGGCCACACAGCGAAAGCTTTAAATATACATATGTATACATATGTAGATGGAAACTACTGTGAGACTGGCAACGGAGACAAAGGCGCAGCTTGACTCATTCCGCGAATACAAAAACGAAAGCTATGATGAGCTGATAAGAAAGATGGTGCACATAGCCAGAACCTGCGAAAAAGAGCCAAGGCTTGGCCAGAAAACAATTTTGGAAATAAAAGCCGCCCGAGAGCGCGTCAAAAAAGGCGAGCGCTACACTGAAGACGAGGCAAGAAAGATTCTTGGCCTTTGATATGTACTCGCTCGAGTTTGACAAGAAAGCCTTAGATGAGCTTAACAAACTTGACCGGGGCATAAAGGAACGCATTTGGAGTAAGCTACAGCTTTGCATGGAAGAACCATTTAGGTTTCTTGAACATCTAGAGGAGATTGATGGTTTCAAGCTGAGAGTGGGAGATTATCGAGTTATAGTTGATGTTGATAAATCTGTAAACATAATAACTGTTCTCAAGGTAGGCCATAGGAAAAATGTTTACGAATAATTCCACAACCCCAATACTTAAAACCCCTCCCACTATTAAATAACCATGCAACACAAATTCTCCAAGTCAAGCCTGAGCGCCATCACGCACACCGAAATCTTTATAAACTCGTAACTATTGTTTACAAGTTGATAACTATGCGAGCCGTAACAGCACAAATCCACAGCCCGACGCTGGAAACAGTACAGATGGTAGAAGGAACTATCAAAGATGCAAAGGAAGTGATAAGCGTGGCAGAACTGAAACGCAGGCTGGCAAGGCAGGTGAACCACTACACGCTAAAAGCGATTTTAAGATATCTGCAGGCCAGCGGAAAAATAGAGTTCACGCCAGATGGTGTCGTCTGGATTTTTGCGCCAAATGAAGACTTAAAGATAATCCTTGGTAAGGGCAGGACATGGAGTTAAAAGACAAGGAAAAGATAGTTAAAGTGATTGGCGCTGCGGATGCCGCGCTAATAAAATTAGAAGAAAGTGTCCACGCATTGGAAGTACAAGGCAAGACACCACCAAAGGCTGACAAGCAGCTGCTCGAAAGCATTAAACGCAGCCTTGATTTGTTAAAAACAAACCCATTTGCGGGCAACTCCGTGCCGCACAAACTCTGGCCAAAAGAATTTTCTGAACTTCCAAATCTTTTTAGGATGGAGCTTGCGCAATTCTGGCGATTACTTTATTACATAACCGGAGATGAGATTAAAGTCATAAGCGTTGTTTTTGAAATTTCAAACCACAAACACTATGACAAAATATTTGGCTATGGAGGAAAATAAAATGCAATACAAATTCTCCAAGTCAAGCCTGAGTTTGCTGAAGGACTGCCCGAGGTGCTTCTGGCTGCACTTCAACAAGAAGATAAAACATCCCAGCACGATATTCCCGAGCCTGCCATCGGGAATGGATGCTATCCTGAAGAAGCACTTTGATTCTTACCGCGAGCGAGATGAGCTGCCGCCGGAGTTGCAGGCCCTTGAAAAAGACGCAACCGGAACAAGTTCCGCTGCGCCTCGCCAGGCAGAGTCTGGCTCTGGAAATATAAAACTCTTCCCCGACAAAAAGCAGCTAAGCATCTGGCAGAACAATTTCAAGGGCATCCAGTGGAAAGATGACAAAGGAAATTTATTTATGGGTGCTGTTGATGATTTACTGACAAAAGATAGAAAAATAATCGTAATGGACTTCAAGACGCGCGGCTTCCCGAAGAAGGACGACACCGCCGCGCTCTACCAAGACCAGCTGGACATCTATAACTTCCTGCTGCGAAAGAACGGATTTGAAACTGAGGACTACGGCTACCTGATTTTCTACCACCCGCTCGAAGTCGCGCGGAGCGGCGACGTCATATTCCATAAGGATTTGGTAAAAATGAAAGTGGATGTAAAAAACGCAGAGAAAATTTTCGCGCGTGCTGTGGAAGTGCTGGAAGGCCCGATGCCGAAAAGCTCAGAGGACTGCGGGCACTGCAAGTGGGCAAGGGAAGCAAGTACATAATTAAATATAATCATTTTGGCACCGAAGCCTTTATAAATAATTATGTGTATTTATGTGTATGAACATCTGGATTAGAGAGCTGGAAAGGATAAATCGAAAGTTCGAGCCAGCCTCGCGGCTAAAGAACCCAGGCAGCCTGGAGTTCGCGGCGGAGCACGCCTCCAGGACAGCGGACTGGCGAAAACAGCTGGCCTACTTGCTGCGTGCAATCTTGGTGGACCACGCGTTTGGGGATGGGAATAAGAGGACTGCGGCATATCTGGTAACATATATTATGGAACAAAACAAAGCGATGCATAACGATGATAAAGTAAAAAAATTGGTAATCAAAATCGCAGCGGAAAACATAACAAATATAAATAAAATTGCGAAGATGGTGCAAGATGAAACTCTATAGCGCGGAACACTTCAGGAAACACGCAGCCCTATTTGAAGCGCTCGCGGAGTATGACCGGACTGGCAGGGCCCCAAAGCTAAACTACAAGAAACGGATTGATATCACAATAGATGCGGCGCTGCTGAGAAAGCTAAAGGAGTATTGCCGAAAGCATAACCTGAAGCTGTCGCAGGTGATAGAAATACAAATGAGAGGTTTGATGGCGAGTTAGCAGTTATATAGCAAGCTTTAAAACACCTTTTCGCACCCTGTCGGCATGACTGCACCAGCAAATCTAAGTTTTCCAGGCATACGCAATGACCATCAGTATGCGAGCTTGGACGCGCAGTCTGTTCTACGAGTAACCCTGCCGGACGGCCGCACAGGAAGTTTCCTAACACATCCCGCGAGGCCAACAACCCGCGCACAACTTTTGCTATTGGAATCATTGCCAAACGAAGAGGGCAAGCATCTGCTTGAGATTGGAGTCGGCCCGCACGCCATTCTGCCGCTCTACGTACTTAGATTTTCTGGCTACTCGCGCGCGACTGGTTCAGACATAGATCTACAAACAATAGTGGAAGCTGAAGCTGCCAGGGCGTTTGCAAATGAGCGGCGGCTCGAACTTGTTGTAAGTGATGTATTTGAACAAATAACTGGTGAGTTTGACGCTATTGTTTCAAACCCGCCTCAGACGCCTAAACCGAGATTTGTTCGACCAATAAATAAATTTGATTACGGCGGGCCAACGGGATACGATGTAATACAAAGAATTATTGAAGGTGCGCCTGAATATCTCGCGCAGGGAGGTGCGCTCTATCTGGTGCTTGCGGAATACCTTGGAATAGAAAGGCGAACTGGCGACAGATCGGACTGCTTGTTTGAACGAATGCGGTGTGCAGGCCTTGTCCCAACACGAGTTGCAACTGTAGAAGTGCCGATGCGGCAATTTGGTGTAACCTGGAACTCACTGTGGCACATAAAATCAGTTTACCCGGACAGTCAGTTCGGGGTGCGCGGCGCATGGACAGCAGACGCGCCCACAATCATGGATGCAGTTTTCTCGCACGAACAAATAGATTATAGATTAGTTGTAGTGAAGGCAGCACGTGAGCAGTCAGACTTTTAAACATTAGTTGCAACTATAATTTGAGGTAATGTTATGGATAAAGCAGCTAAGCAGGGCGCGGGCGTGGCCTGTGCTTTGGGTGGGGTAATAGCAATAGTTAGATACCAAACAATAATAGCAACTGTAATTGGCGTTGTGCTGGTTGGTATTGGTATGTGGCTGATACTTAGCGATTAAAATGGACTCTAATGAGTTTGAAAAGAATAAACTCGACTTAATTTATCAGAAAAATCTGCAAAAGTTAAATGCAGTCCTTGCCTATGGGACAGTCGGCGCAATAACTGTGATTGCTGCTTACATAGCAAACCCTTTAGCAGTCCGGCAGACAATAATAATTGCATTGTTCATAGTTTTGTCCGCACTCGCACTTTATATTAAGGTAAGCGGACAACTCGATAAGATAATAGACAAAATTGATAAACTAAAATGAGGAATTAAAAATGGCCGGCTATCAAGACTTCGTTCACATGAATTACAAACCCAAGAGCACAGATCTTTTAGTTTCATTCCGCGTCCGCGTGCCGTTCTGGGAGCCAGCCAAGACATCAATCGGCGCGGTCGCCTCGGAAAGCTCGGTCGGCACGTGGGCGTCCACGGTAGCTGGCCTGAAGTACGAGCATGTCAAGAAGGTTGCTGCTAAAGTTTATGAAATCCAGAAGGCGGGCCGCGATTATTGGATTAAGGTCGCGTACCCCGAAGACCATTTTGAATTAGGAAATATGTCCCAGATTCTTGCGTCAATCGCCGGCAATGTTTTCGGGATGAAAGCAGTCCAAGAGTTAAGACTGCAGGACATCAGATGGACCAAAAAATTAATGAACTCCTTTCCCGGCCCGCAGTTTGGCACCTACGGAATTAAAAAATTATTTGGGGCGAAGGACAGGCCAGTCATGCTCTCAGTGGCAAAGCCAAAAGTTGGAATGACAACAGACGAACACTGCGAAATCGGTCGAGAAATTTGGATGGGCGGGCTTGACTTGCTGAAGGATGATGAGAATCTAACTGGCCAGAAATTCAATCCGTTTGCCCGCCGCGTTGAGAAAGCGTTGAGAATCAGAAATCAGGTGGAAAAAATCACCGGCGAAAAAAAATCTTACTTAATTAATGTTACGCACTCAGATTTCAAAGAGATGGAGCGCCGCGCAAGGTTTGTCAAAAAAATGAGTGGCGAGTACGTGATGCTTGATATCATCACTGCAGGCTGGCAAGCGGTCCACTCGCTCAGGAATATTTGTGAAGACTTGGGCTTGGCGATTCACGCCCACCGCGCGTTCCACGGCGCGTTCACAAGAAATCCGCTGCACGGCTTCTCGATGCTTGCTGTCGCTGAAGTGTCGCGTTTGTTGGGCGTGGACCAGTTGCACATCGGCACAGCAGGCGTGGGAAAATTAGTCGGCGGTCGCGAAGAAGTTGTTGAAATCGAAGAACATATCGCCGAGCCTCCAAGAATCTTGGGAGAGTTCAGAAAAAATTATTCATCGCAGAAAATTCCGCCAAACCCGCAGATGCACACACTTGGCCAGGACTGGCTAAACATAAAACCAGTTCTGCCTGTCTCCTCGGGCGGCTTACATCCTGGCGTTGTGCCAGAAGTTCTTAATAGATTGGGCGTTGACATCGCACTGCAAATTGGCGGCGGCATCCACGGCCATCCTCAAGGCAGCTATGCGGGCGCAAAGGCAATGCGTGATGCTGTCGAGGCCTATTTGGATGGAGTGAGCTTGGAAGATGCAGCAAAGAGAAGCACCGCACTAAAAGCCGCGCTCAAGCTGTGGGGCACAACAGCAGTTAAATAGGACTCACATGGGACTGTAGTACTAAAATTTAATTTCTATGTTGCCTAATAAATTTGTATCAAGCTTAACCCGTTTTACCTTTTTTATTTTTGGCGTGGCCTTTATTATATCCGCGGGCAGGGTTATGGCGTAAGATGTATATTTTCCAAACTTTGATGGCCTTTTTTGCAGCTTAACCTCTATTTCTACCATTTTTGGACTCATATGTGACTGTAGTACTATTAAATGTTTGTTTCCTCTGCAACATATAAAAATTTAAATTCATACTATGCAAGAAACCTATGGGTGAAGGCTTGGAAACAATAGTTCTTGAAACAGTCAGCGGCGATGTTGCTTGGCAGATGGCGCTGAACGAGGCAATTTTGCATTCCGATTTGCCAAAGAACAATGTTGTTATCAGATTGATAGAATTTAATCGGCTTGGTATAACCTTGGGCTGCAGGCAATCTGCTATGGATGTCAAGCAGTTAGGCCTGCCAGTTACGCGCCGTGAGTCTGCAGGCTCGGCGATGCTCTGCGATCAACAACAAATTTATTTTGCAGTTTTTGGGCCGCACATCGCGCCTTATTCCGGATTAAATGAAGTACATAATATTTTTGGTGCACGAATTGCGAATGTCTTGCGTGACCACGGCATTGCTGCCCAGCCAAGCGCACACTATTACGTAAAGGTTGATGGCAAGGCGATTGTCGGCTCCGCGCAACATTGGCTTTTCGGTAAGACATGGATGTACGAAGGTGTGCTCACATTTGAAAAGTGGGATGTAAACCACTTGCAGGATATTTTGCACCTGCGGCCGGGCGAGGCTGAGTGGATTGCAGGCCTGCCATATGTGCGAAAAGATAAATCAAGTATTTGTAACTTAAAGGATGCTGTGGCAATGGATTTAGTTTTAGGTTTATCTGATGGTGCACATGCAGTGCACACCATCCCAGTAGATGTAATGGCTGCGGCTGGGCGGCTCACCAGGGCGAAGTATAGCTCACTGGAATGGCTAAATGCGCCGGGCCAAGAGTTGCAGTCCGGCCTCGGCTTCTGTCTCTGCGGCAGCATGGGCAAGACTTAAATATAATCTTATTTTATATTAATTATGGCCACGTCAATAATCAACAAAATCAAATCCATTGAAATCCAGGGCGCAGAAAATATAGCAAAGGCAGCGGTCATCGCGTGGAAGTCTGCACACGGTAAGAAAAAGGTTACGCACCAGCTTTTAGCAAGCAGGCCAACCGAGCCGATGATGCACCACGTGCTGAAACTTCTAAATGCGGGGAAATATTCGCCAGAAAAAATTCTTGAGAAGATTGACAGAGATGATTTGAGAATTGCAGAGTTCGGCGAACGATTAATCAAAAATAATATGAACGTTTTTACGCACTGCCACTCCTCAACTGTTGTTGATGTTCTGATGGAAGCAAAAGCGCGCGGAAAAAAGTTTACAGTTTCAAACACAGAAACGCGGCCGTTGTTTCAAGGCAGGCACACCGCGATAGATCTTGCAAGGCTGGGTTTCAAGGTGAACTATTATGTTGACTCTGCAGCTTGGCTTGCCCTTCGAGATGCAGATTTATTTTTGATCGGCGCGGATTGGATTTCGCCGAAAGGCGTGGCAAACAAAATTGGCACCGAGTCATTTGCGGAGCTTGCCTCGAAAAAAGGAATCCCGATTTATGTCTGCAGCCACTCCTGGAAATTCAGCAACAAACATTTTGCGATTGAACAAAGAAGCCCAGCCGAGGTCTGGAAGGGCGCGCCAAAAAATGTAAAGATTTACAACCCTGCGTTTGAAATTGCTGAGGCAAAACATATTCGCGGCGTCGTTTCAGAGCTGGGCGTTTTAAGCTTCAAGGAATTTGTTAGGATGGCAGTATGGACATAACATTGCTGCTAGGAATTGCTGGCTCGGTAGTTTTGATACTCGCATGGATGATTGAAACAATTGAAAACGTGAGAAAGCACAAGCTGGTGATTCACCCGCACTTCGCGTTCCTTTACCTGCTGGGCAACGGATTGTTGACATACTATGCTTACATGCTTGCCAGCTGGGTTTTTTTCTGGCTAAGCGTTGCGCTGATGCTGGCAATCATAGGTGAGCTGTGTTATTCACTGAAATTAAAACACCGGCGACGCTAATTTTATATAGTCTAAAAATCATGTATTCTTATGGAAGTTGTGCGGAGGCGTGAGAAAACCATACTATGTTTTGACCTGGACGGCACGCTCGCAGACTCAACGCATGCGTATGTGGAGGCGTTCAAGCTCGCTTTTGATAGAAACAACCTCCCGCCAAGAGGATCTGATGAGATTAAAAAATACTTTGGCCTGCCAGCAATACAAATCATCAAGAATCTTTACCCAAGGATTTCTGACAGGAAGCTTCCCACCGTAGCGAAGCACAAGACCGCCTTTTTCCTGGATAAGACATTCAAATTGGTCAGGCCGATTCCAGGAGTTCCGGAGGCGATTGAAGAGTTGAAGAAGAATTATTTCCTTGCAGTCGTTTCAAACTCATCGAAAGATGAAATCGTTTCTATTTTGCGGCAGGCCGGCATCCCGCCAAGGACGTTTGACTGCGCGGTTGCTGCTTCTGATGTAGAACATGGCAAGCCAGACGGCGATGAAATTTTTAAAGTACGGGAAAAACTAAAAGCGAAATGCGAGTATATGATTGGTGATACTATTTATGATGTGATTGCCGGCAAGGCGGCTGGCTGCAAGACTATCGCGGTCCTTTCGGGTATCCACAATCTTGAACAGCTCGGTGCGGAGAATCCAACAATCATAGTCCGCTCTGTGGCGCTGCTGCCTGATGTGCTGGCTGGCAGGCTTTAGCAAGACTTTTAATCTGCAAATTACAAATCTTGGCATGGCTACTAATTTACACAAAATAATCATCGCATTAGCAGCATTGATAATCGGTTTCCTTATGCTGCGGCAGTTTATTGGTGCACTCGTGCTGGCCGGCACGCTCGCGTATGTTCTCTGGCCATACCACAAAAAAATCGCGGAGCGGACAAATAAAAATATTAGCGCATATATTTTGACAGCGATTATAACTGCGCTTGTTATCTCGATTGTTTTCGTCGGAGCGTCTGTGCTATTGAATCAGGTTGCAAAATCGTACATTTACGTTTCTCGCACCAGCCTGGAACACATTGCTTTCAAAAATCCTGAAACAACAGAGGCGGTGAAGAATGGCATCCGCTTGTTATTCTCAAAAGTGATTAGCTGGCTCTCGGATGCGCTGGCTAGTGTGCCAAGCCTGCTGCTTTCAGTGTTTGTTTTCATACTATCTTTTTTTTATATGCTGAAGGATGGCGAGGCACTCGCGGCTTGGGTGAGAAAAATTGTGCCGCTTGCGGATGATAAGAAAAACGAAATCTTCGGCGATATGACCAGATATGTCAATGCATTTGTTACGGTCTGGCTGTTGATTGGCCTGCTGCAGTCGATTGTGGCCGGCGTTGGATTTTACATTTTTGGCATACCATATCCATTTGTCGGCGCGATTGTTGCTGCGGTCCTATCGATTTTGCCAGTCATAGGCCCGTATGCGATGTATGTTCCGTTGGGCGGCTTCCTTTTCCTAGCAGGCAACACAAGTGCAGGCATTGGTATTTTGGTTTATGGCTTGGTGCTTGGCAGCATACTTGATTACATACTGCGGCCGTACCTTGCAGGCCAGCGTGCGGAGGCGCACCCGCTAATAATTTTGCTTGGTGTACTTGGCGGCCTTGCTCTACTGGGTGCAGCTGGTGTGATTGTCGGGCCCATATTACTGCTTGTGACAGTCACTGTCCTAAAAAGTACAAATTTCAAGACAGCTAGGTGACCAAGATGCAACTAAAAGCAAAATTTCTGAAAATCAGTACTGGCGGGCCACCGATTGTGGTGATAAATCCAGCAGTTTTCAAAGAGCTCGGG
The DNA here is from genome assembly GCA_964619325.1 of Candidatus Woesearchaeota archaeon. Classification (GTDB taxonomy): domain Archaea; phylum Nanobdellota; class Nanobdellia; order UBA10117; family UBA10117; genus CAZUEL01. Next base: position 27,388 of record CAZUEL010000003.1, read on the forward strand.
CTTGAACCGATGGGCCGCGTTCGTTTAATGGATGATAAAAAATATATGGTTGCTATTGTCAATGTTTCGGAGACAGTTAAGGATAATGAAATTTTCCTGTTTGAAGAGGTCGGTGCCGCGTTAAAAGTATGTGAAGGCGAGCCAGTTACAGTCGTTGCAGAGGAGCTGCCGCGCTCGCTTCAATCTATAAAAAAGAAGATGGACGGCTACGCGCTCTCAAAGGAAGAAATTTACGAGATTGTTTCAGATATTGTTGACAATAGGCTGACTCAGGTAGAGCTGGCCTACTTTGCAGCCTCGGCTTATTTGCGGAATTTTACAATGGAAGAGGTAGAACATCTGACGCGGGCGATGTCGCAAACTGGCGAGATGCTGCGCCTGACAGCAAAGCCGATAATGGACAAGCACTCCATCGGGGGCGTGCCAGCAAACAGAACAACAATGGTTGTTGTCCCGATTGTTGCCGCGACTGGCCTGACGATTCCAAAAACTTCTTCGCGCTCTATCACTGATCCGGCTGGCACCGCGGATACAATGGAAGTCCTAGCGCCAGTGAATTTTAATTTAGAAGATATAAAGCGGATCGTCCGCGAAACAAAGGGCTGCATCGTCTGGGGGGGTGGCGTTGACATCGCGCCTGCTGATGATGATATCATCCAGGTTGAGCACCCAATGCAGCTTGATCCGACTTCAATGCTGCTCGCATCAATCATGGCAAAAAAGTTTGCAATTGGAGCGACTGATTTGCTGATCGATATTCCGTTTGGTCCAGGAACAAAAGCAACCCCTGCACGGGCAAGGGAGCTGGAGACAAAATTTTCACAACTAGGCAAAAGATTAGGGATGAATGTCCGCGTGATACGGACAGATGGCTCGCAACCGATCGGCCACGGCATCGGCCCAATCTTAGAGGCGCGCGATGTTCTGTGGATTTTGAAAAATAATAAAAAGCAGCCCAAGGATTTGAGAAAAAAAGCAGTAATGATGGCTGGCCTGCTGCTTGAGATGGGCGGGAAGGCAAGGAAGGGCTCAGGCAAAAAACTTGCAGAAAACATTTTGAAATCTGGCGCGGCTTGGAGAAAGATGCGCCAAATCATAAAAGCGCAGGGTGGGAATGCAAACGTGAATCCGGAAAAATTATCTCCTGGCTCAGACAGCGAGGTGATAAAGGCTGGCAGGAGCGGAAAAATTTCCGCGATTGATAATAACATAATCAAGCGCGTGTGCCGTTATTTGGGTGCGCCATACAACAAAGGTGCCGGAATTTATTTATATAAACATAAGGGCGATCGCGTTAGGTTAGGCGATAAGTTATTCACGATGTACGCAGAGAGCGGGCATAAACTGTCAGATGCTATTCAGTTTGTAGAGAGGAATAATCCGTGCACAATAAAATAATATGAAAAAACTTTACATAATACTTGACGGTTTAAGTGACAAGCCAGTAAAGCAATTGGGAAACAAGACGCCGCTTGAGACTGCGACTACTCTGCATTTGAATTATCTGGCTGGCAAGTCAGAAGTAGGCTTGATGCGTGCTATTCCAGGCGTTGCGCCAGAGTCGGATGAGGCGATGCTTGCCCTGCTTGGGTTTGACCCATTTACTTATCACAAAGGCAGGGGCCCGCTGGAAGCATTCGGAGCTGGCGTAAAGTTTGGCAGCAAAGATGTTGTTCTGCGCTGTAACTTTGCAACCGTGCGTGGAAATAAAATCCTAAACACAGAAGCAGAAATTTCAAACAAGGAGATAAAACAAATTGAAGCGATAAAAATCTCCGGTGCAAGATTCAAACATACCGTCGGCCATCGTGGCGTTCTCATATTATCTGGAAAAGTTTCCGACAGGATTTCTAACACAAACCCAACCTACAGAATCGTGCGCAACTATGTAACAACTGCGTTACCCAAAAATAAAATTTCGACAAAAACAAAGTGCAAGCCATTAGATAAAACCGCGCAGGCCAAAAAATCTGCTGAGCTCGTGAATAAATTTATTTCTGAAGCGGAGAAAATTTTGAAGAGCAAGACAGTACTCACTCGGGGCGCAGGCCAGGGCCTGCCAACGCTGCCAAGGCTTGCTGGACGGTGGGCGATGCTTGCCGACATGCCAGTCGAGAAAGCAATTGGCAAGCTATGCGGGATGACCGTGTTGAAAAAGGAACAGAGATATGACAAGCTGGCGAAGCAAGCCCTTGAAGCGTTAGAGGATTACGATAATATTTATTTTGAAATCAAGGGGCCGGACTCGTTCGCGCACCGCGGTGATTTCCGCGGAAAGCAGAAAGTTATTGAGCAGATTGATAAGGAATTCTTTGGCACGCTGGTTGAGGGGGAAAACCTCGATGAACTTGTGATTTGCGTGACCGCGGACCACGCAACTAGCTGCGAGCTGCGGGCGCACACCGCGGATGCAGTCCCAGTCCTACTGCATCGCCCGTATGATTCTGGCGAGGGAGTGATTAAGTTTTCCGAAAAGAGTTGCAAGGAGCGCGGCTCGCTTGGCCTGCTCTCCGGTGTTGAGCTGGCTAAGCTGGTGATGACATACTAAGTTACACAAAATTATCTACTCTTAAGAAGTTGCTAAATCACATAAACACGCACCTATTCGATAAAGTAGCATTACTATGGTTAAAGCGATGATGTGTGTATTGAGTCCAAAACACTATTTTAACTATTTAGCCCGCATTATTAAAACGAAAAAAGGGACGATTATTTGCGTCGCGGCAAATAAGCCGCACGAGCACTTAGCCAATGAAATTAACGCCCCCCCCACAAATCACATAAGGCATTCTACATCGACTGCATTTCCAAGCGCGTCGGCGCAAAAGTTGAGGAAGATAAGAATTGTGTGTTCATAGACAGTCCGCAGGCATTGACATCTATCAGCATAGCACTATCAGAAGCAGTAAATGCAATCGCCGGCCCGAAAACTGTTTTATTGGATTCTATTAGTGCGCTGCTGATGCACAACGATATAATAACTGTAGGAAGATTCGTTACTATGATTATGAACAAAATGCGCGTGCTGTCTATTGATACAGTTTTTATAGTTTTGCAGGATGATTTTAATAAAGGGCCAATCAAAACAATTGCGGCTAGTTGCGATGAGGTGAAAAAATATGGCTAGGGATTTTTTAAGTCTGGCAAAGTCCAGGAAGACAACATATGAATTCAGCGATAAAACAGTAAAGGATGCAGATGTGCAGGAGATTTTAGAAGCAGGCCGCTGGGCGCCAAGCTGTTCGAATAGCCAGCCATGGCATTTTGTAGTCATTAGGAATAAAAAAACAATTTCAAAATTAATAGATTTATGCTATTATGGTGATTTCCACCACGATCCAAATATAATAATTGCAATTGTTTTTTGTACGCAGTGCTGGACCTCTAGTAAACACAGGTGCGCGCATAGCGTAGAGCGAGGCATAATAGATGCACATTTATGTATTGGCACTTCAGCACAGAATATGTGCCTCGCAGCAGAGGACCGTGGGGTTTCTTCAGCGCTATTATCTCCAGTAATGGAAAAGGCTGCAGATATTCTTAAGTTAGAAGCCGGCGAAAGCGTTCCTGTCATAATTGGCATGGGCTATGAAAAGAAGGGCGCAGTCCAGAAAAAACGCGAAAGAAAACCGCTGAAAGATTTAGTATTTTATGAATATTTTAGTGGGCATGCCTGAAAGTTCAGTAATATTTTAAACATCAATCATAATTGTCTATTTTTATTTACAATTGTCCATTCTAATTTACAACAGGCTTTCGAATTTCTTTTTAAGCTTCCCTACCAGTTCAGAAGCCCGCTCAATTGCATCTTTGGTTTCTTCAAGAGTTGTCTTTTCAGACCTGTAATGTATATCGTTCCTTATTTTTCTGTTTCTGTCCCACCTTCTGAATTCACCTTCCGTAAGCAGGCCTTTCTCGTAGCCAAAAACAATAATAGCATCATGTGAATAAGGATTGTGGCCATCCAAGAACATAAACGCCTGGATAATTTCTCTAACGGCCTCATAAGCATCTTCAAATCTGAAGGGCGCATTTTCATTATTCAGCGGCAACGATTTCAGGTCGGACATTCTGGCTTCGCCTTGAGAAAACATGGATTTTGCCATTGTTTTATTCGGCTGGGTTTTCTTCACTTTTCCCTCTTCAACAAATTCTTTAAATGTTTTCATAAGCCAAGCTCTAAATAACCATAAAGGACAATCCCATTAGCCAGCGAAAGGGCAAACTCTTTTGTAATATTTTTAGAGTTTATCACTTTTATGCTTAGTTTTCTTTTGAGTTCTTTTTCATACTTTGCGTAAGAATCATCAACTTGTTTTCTATCTGTAAGCACGGCAATATCAATGTCGCTGTTTTCTGTATCTTCGCCTCTTGAATACGAACCAAAAAGAATGACTGCATCTGGCTTATGGTAGGTTTCAACCAGTTCATCAACGATGCCAGAAGAATAGAGATTATCGAGATTTAGTATTTGTTTTAATCTCATAAACGGTGCATCCCTTTTGGATTTCACCTTTAGAGAATTGGAATCTTCCTTTGTTTCGACTAAGTGATTTTTTTTAAACTCTTTTACAATCTTGGAAATCCACGTAGGAGATATTTTAACCTGCCTTGATAATTCGCGGATTGTATAAGAATTCGTGGGATTAAAACATAAGAACCGTGCTACTTTTCCCTTTTTAGTGTTAACTATAATGGACATATGTAAACTTTAGAGGACATAGTTAATAAAGGTAGCGGTTTGCACGATCTATGAAAAACGCGCAAAACCTCGTACTTGGCGTGAAAGAAAGCCTTGAGAGATTTAGTATTTTATGAATATTTTGGTGGGCGGGCCAAAAGCTCGTAAAGCTTTTATACGCTAAAAAATACAATTAATATATGGCCACTGGTTTGAAGAGTGCTAGCTGGCTTGCCAGCCCGCGCACTAAGGTAATCATAGTTTCTGCTATAGTTATTGCCATTGCGGTTTTTCAGGAATATAACTCCACATTCCAAATTCCGGTGCCGAGCCTACTGGACTTGAGAGTGCTTTTGTTGAGCCTGCCCGCGTTCCTGATGGAGCAGTATCGGGTTGTTGCTGCCGGCCTTGCGATTGGCGCGGCAATAATTTTATTGATTTGGAAATGGCCTGCCGGCAAGAGGGTTGAAAAGGTGGTAAAAGAGATTCCCGACAGGGAGATTACCGAAACAGACATTAAAAAAACGCTAAAGGCGGTTGACAGCCTTTTGGAAAAATTGCCAGATGCAGAAATCAAAAAATTTTCCAAGACTAAAGAAGCAATACTTTACAAAAGAGTTATGAAACAGTTTGGAGTTAGGTAATGGGCTTGCTGGGAAAATTAGAAGAAGTGGACGCGCTGCACAAAAAGCCGTCTGCACATTTCATAAAACATATTCGGCATCATCGCGGTAAAATTCAGGCGGTGGTGAAGACCACGAAAGAGCCAAGGAAGCTAAAACCGCAAACAACTAAAGAACGCGATTGGGTAAAAACCGGCGTCGAAGGATTTGATGCGCTTTTTGAAAAAGGCATTCCAAACGGTTCTGCAGTCCTTGTGGCCGGTGGCGCAGGTACCGGCAAGACAATTTTCTGTCTTCAGGCCGCGAGCTATGCGGCAAGCAGGGGCGAGCAGGTGGTTTACATCTCACTTGAAGAGTCTGAACAAAGGCTGAGGCAGCACATGCGCGACTTCAACCTTAAACCTGATGAATTAGAAAAGAGGGGCGTGCTGTTAATTAAGCGGATTGACCCGTTTGAAATTTCAAGAAATGTTGAGGCGCTGCTGGCAAAGGCCCGCGGCGAGCTGAAGATGGATATTTTTGAGTTGACAGAGTTATTTCCCAAAAATTTCAGGCCAAAACTAATTATCATAGATTCACTTACCGCATTGCAGGCCGCGTTCAGGGAGGTTGAAGAAAGCTACAGGATTTATATTGAGCAGTTGTTTAGGCATTTTGAGAAACTCGGTGTTACATCTATGCTAATATCTGAAACTGAGCAGGTGCCGACAAAATTCAGCCCGTCCGGCGTGGAAGAATTTCTTGCGGATTGCGTCGTTGTTTTGTATGGTATTCGGCGCGGCGACATACGAGAGAACGCAATCGAAGTCCTCAAGCTCAGGGGCGGCAGGCACGAGAAAAAAATAGTTGCGATGAGGATAGAAACCGGAAAGGGTGTTATCGTATATCCAGAGCAGGAAGTGATTGGCGGTGTGGAAGGAAATGCGTAAACAAAAGGCAAGCGTGATGCAGATAGCAGTTTTGTTGTTGCTGGTTGTAACGCTTGCCAGCGCAGTGTCTCAAAATTATGATTTTAATTCTATTGAGTCCGCTATAACTGGCTTTGCCCATAAGCCTAGCCACAACCCTGGTGGTGGCGGACAGGGCGGTGGTGGAGGCGGCGGAACAACAACCGCCACATCAGGTAGCGTTGGCGCACAAAAAGTGGTTGGCATTTACCCAATCACACCGGCGCCAGAGGAAACACTGAAGAACGGCCCGTATACAATTAAAGTCAAAATCACATTTGCCGGCTCGCCAAGCGACTCTGCGCAGGTTACAGTTAACTCAACTATATTTGGGCCAGAGCTGGTAAAGCTGGATTATGACGGTGGTGCAGCTGGAATTTATTCCAAGGAGGTAATTATCAAAAATGTGCCTGTTGGTAAATACGCCATTCAGTATCTTGCCCGTGATCGTGAGGCAGATCAGGGCAGCATATTTGTGAATTTTGACCCCGTGCTGAAGTTTAACACAAAGTTGAAGCAAAATTATGATAAGGGCGATAGAATTGTGCTCGATGGCGCTGTTTTGGATTTTGCAGGCCAGGCCCAGCAAGGCGTTAATACTACCATTTCCGGAGCACTTCAAGGTATTTTATTCGAAAAAACTTTGAAGACTGATGTGGAAGGAAAGTTTTTGGATGATTATCTGATAAGTTACGCAAGCCCCGCTGGCATTTGGAATATAACTTTCTCTGCAAGTGATGATTATGGAAATTATGGTGCGCTATCGTTTAATCCGAAAATCAGCGAACGCGGCGCTGCACAATATGCTGTTAATTTCATAAGCCCGCTGATCGGCGCGAGCTATAAGCGCGAAGAACTTATTCCGATAAGTATTGAGCTGCGAGAAAAAGATATTTTGGTTGGCGCAGCAAATGTTACGTTCATCTCGCCGCGCGGCGAACGAATTACATTACAGGAAATTGAGAATGGTATGTATGCTGGCACATACGTTGTCAGGAGCGACGATCCGCTCGGCGAAGTCAGGCTAGCCGTTGAAGCAGCCAAGCAAACCCACGCTAAAATAACAAAGGTCGGCGGCGACAGCATCCCAATAAAAATTTTGCCGCTTGAAATGAAATTTGACATAATTTCGCCGGCCAGCGATACGCTTTATACAAACACAAAAGTGCGCTTCGTGACAAAACTCACAAGGACTGATGGAAGCCCTGTTAAGGGGGCAAGCGCAAAAGTTGTATTGTTAAATGGAGATAAAATTGAGCTGTTGGAGGGCAAGGCAGGCATTTATTCCGGAAGCTACTTTGTCAGGGACGAGCCCGGCACACTCTCGTCAAAAATAATTGCAGAGGATACCAATAAGAATATAGGCACAACGGAACGGAATTTGTTTGTGAACCGGCGCGGCATCGTCGGCAACGCGCTGGCACTTTTCTATGAGAGAATAATTGCAAAGTATTGGTGGGTGTGGTTAATCATAATTGCTACAATCGGTTTGTCTTACAAAGACGTTTGGCGGCAGCAATACGCTGAATTTAGGGTTACAAAGGCCAAGAGGGAGCAGAAAGAGATCGCAGCAATGCAAATTGAAGCCGAAAAAAGATATTATAAAGAACGTTCAATAACGCGAGATGACTTCAAGAAACTGCAGGAAGGATACGAGAAACGGCTTGCTGGGTTGCGTGAGGATGAGAATAAATTTGGAAATATGCTGAGGAACACACGGTAAACGTTTTAAACTACTGCCCCTTAAGTTAAACATGGTAGTCCGCCCGTACTCAAAGTACATGCAGTCCAGCACGCATGGCCTGTTGTACTACACGCTGCTCGGCCTGGCGATTGCGGTGTTCCTCGGCTTTTCGTACCTTTCATTCTTAGCATACACAATAACTCGCGGAACACCGTACTTCATGCTTAGCTACATCGTAATCGCGCCGGTGTTTGTGTCTGGCTTTCTGTTCATTCTGCTCATTGCAGTAGGCAAGCTGGGCTTTAACAAAGAGCTAGAAGAGCTGCACCAGTATAAGGTGCAGGTTTAAGATGTTGAAAAAGGTGGGGGATAAGAGCTTATACATCTCTCAAATTAATGTCAATGTGTCTTTTACCGCGTTTATGACTGCAGTCGTTGTATTTTTTATTGGTGTGCTGCTATCTCGTTTTGAGACCTTTAACATTTTGATTAAGGTACCAATTTCGTTTTTGATAATAAGTTTTTTCGGCTTTCTTTATTCCACGTTGATTTTTGCTAACGCTATGGGCGAGGTATTTAAAAGCAAGCTGAAAATGAGCGCTGAGCACGAACACATTGGCAATGTTATTTCGGAATATTTGGGGGTCTATTTGTTGGTGCTGGCCCTGCCGTTAGTCATCAATGTTATAACAACTGACTGGTATTTGCGCAGCGTTACATTGATTGCCACTTTGGCCGGCCTTATTGTTTACCAGTCCTCACACTTCTCGTTGGTTGCGAGGCATTTCGGAAAAAAGCATGCACCATTATAAATGTTTATTTTTCTGTTTGCGTACGTGCTGTTTATTTCACAGATATATGAAATAAGGTTCATCGAGATTTCAACCGCCTTTTTGATTGTTATGGCGCTGATAACATACTGGGCTAGCCGCCGGCATGCTTAAACAAATCAGAAAATATTTTTGCTTTTCTCGAGTCTTTAGTTGCTACGTGTGCCTTGCTGGTCTGCTCCAAATCCCCTATTTTGAAGAATTTCCACTCGGTTGAGAACTTGACTGCTAGCCAGGGCTCTGCCCTAAAAATTTCTGCGAATTTCCTGAGCTCGTCAACCTGCTGCGGCTCAAAGTATTGGTTTTGGTATTTTGTGGACTTGCACTCAATCGCTAAAACTTTTGAGCCGTTTGAGGCGAGCACATCTGGGCTGTAAAAGCGTTGCACGCCGGAGCCTGCCGCCCGGATTGCCGCAAAATTCGAGCCCCAGAGCATGCTAACAATCTCCCGCTCAGCAGCCGCGCCTTTTTGTTTACCTCCCATGCAAGTGGCTCGTGATTTATTGTTATAAAGCTTTTTAATCTGCAGGAGATAATTCTACGCATGGCCACACTGCGTTTGCTAAACTTAGTTCTAGCGGTTACCGCGCTCGCGCTGTTTATCAATTTAATTGGCACTGACAAATTCACGGGTAATGTTATTTTCGCGCTGGATAAATCTGAGCCGCAGTGCTTTGTTGAGAACCAGGGCGGGACTTCAAACATCGATGACATGAATCGGTGCTGCTTTGTGCTGCAGGAGCAGCTGGCCTGCATACATTCAGTGAACGAGGACTTTGTCTGCGCAACTTCAGACTACGGGCCAAAATATTTCGCGAACACAAAGACAATTTCCTACTGTAAAACTGAAGGCTATAGATTTAGAATAAAATGAAAAAAAATTTAGATATTATAATTGCAATCGCGCTGGCCCTGGCGGTTGCCGGCCTCTTCCTTCTGAACGTAAAACATGACGTTGATTTATACAACACGCAGCCGCCTGAAAATATCAATGTGTACGGTAATACAGTTGTACTGGGCTCGATGACGATCCAGCAAAAGATTGCACAGATGCTGATTGTCTACGGCATGAATGAGAACAAGGAATTTTACCAGAATTCGGGCATCGGCGGAATTTTCCTGACCGCGATGGAGTCACCATCGGGCTTTGTAGAAACTACAAACTATTTTCAATCAGGCGCGAAAATTCCGTTTCTCTTCTCGACAGATGTTGAGGGCTGTGTGAACACGCTGGCCAACTTTGCAAAGTTTCCGTCTTTTTCTGAAATAGAGACCGAGGATGCCGCGCACGCGCTTGGCGAGTCACAGGGAACATTAATGAAGTCGCTTGGATTGCAAATTAATTTCGCGCCAGTCGTCGATCTTTCTGACAACATCTGGAAATGCAGGAGTTTTCATGGCACGCCCGCGCAGGTGGCAAGCAAGGCCTCAAGCTACATCGCTGGCCTGCAGTCCACTGGCACCATCGCGACAACAAAGCATTACCCTGGAAGAACGCTGGATGTCAAGGACCCGCACCGCCTGACCGCGGCGGCCGAAATAACAAAGGGCGACATCCTGCCATTTAGGGAGACTATTAACTCTGGCGTGAAAGCGGTGATGGTTTCGCACGTGATCGCGTCCGGCGAGGTTTTCTCGGATGGCAAGCCAGCCGTCGTGTCACGCAGGGCGATAGATACAATCGGCAAGTTTGACGGCTTGATAATTACGGATGATATAAATATGCTCGGCCTCAAACGCTACTATAACAACAATGACGCGCAGATGTATGTTGACTTATTTGCTGCAGGCAATGACATGATTTTAGATGTAACTGCCGGTCCGCAGGAAATTACAAAAATAATCGACACTGTTACGGCCGCAGTCCAGCGTGGTGATATTTCTGAGCAGCAGATTGATGGTTCGGTGAGAAAAATTTTGAAAGCAAAGGGGTTTGATGTTATTTAAACTCACAAAATTCTGCTACCAATAGTGTTTTTAGAAAAGTAAGATACAGTCGCAACAATTACCGCAACTATAATCACTGTTATGCCTAAAACACTAATTTGGTTAGCAAGGCCATTTTGTCCAAAACTAAGCAACAGGACAACGCCAACTATGACAAGAATTAGTGCCTGAAACCAAGTTTTAAGCTCTTTCATTTCTGTCTCCAGTGTATTCGTGCATGGACCACTTTGTGCCGCCCCATGCACCTAATGCAACTTTTATAATAGTATCCATTATCCTATAAAAATCTTGTGTGTCCTTTATTGAGGATAACTGAACTATCACTATGGCTATGATGCAAATTATTATTGTCGCAAAAAGATAACTTGAAATCTTAGCCATGCTGTTTAATAGAATTTACTGTATAAAACGTTTTCTAAAGTGATAATTATTTCGTAAAGATTTCGACGATATCGCCATCAGCCAGCCTGTGCTCAAACCCAACCTGCTGGCCTGCAAACCGGGCGGACGGGCCCCAGATTTTGGCGTGCTTGAACTTCAGCAGGAAGTCCTTGTGTACTGTTTCCGCAAGCTGTTTCACGGTTGCCCCAATGTTTAGGATGACTGGCTTCGGCGCTGTCACGCCGCGGGTTCTGGTGCGCACGCGGATTTTTCTGACGCGCGCCCACAAGTCCGACCGCAACTTTTCAACATCAAAAATATTTTTGCTAACTATAATTTTAACTTTCTGGTCAAATATTACGTCGCGTTTCTCAAATTCAGCTTTTATCAGGTCTGTTTCGCCGGCCGATTTTGCAAAAATAATTACTATGTCCGAGTTTCTGATGAGGTCGAACAGCTGGCCAGAGCCTGGGCTGTCAGCAATTCCTGCATGCAGGGAGGGTAGGTCGATCCCTTGCAGCCAAACATTTTCATACGGGATCATTCGCATCAAAACCTGGTAATTATTTTCCCCGGCGTATTTATGTCCGGTCAACTGTGAGAATAATTTTGTCTTGCCACAATCAGGCAGGCCAACAAAAACAACAGTGGCTGCGCCCTCCTTTCGGATTGCAAATGATTTTCCGCGGCCGGACTTTTTTTCGTGTTCAATATCTTTTTTAAGCTGTGCATACCGCCGTTTCAGCTGTGCGTTTAATTTCTCTGCTGACTTGTGTTTCGGCGCGGTTGCAATCAGCTTCTTCATCGCCAAAAGCTTCTCCTGCTGTGTCTTGGCTTTCAGATATTCCAGATTGGCCAGCGCGTACTCAATTGAGGCGTTTGTAGCCATGCGTTTCTGTGGCGGGGCATATTTTTAAACCGATTGCCTGAAAATTAGTAGTAATGGTTACGCTACTCGAGATAAGAACCTTGCTAGAAAGCCCTGCGCTTACAGGCACGGCGACTGCAGGCATCATAGTTCTCACATCTGTTATTCTCGCGCACTTCCTGGCCAGTGCGGTTGATTCGTGGCTGCGTGCGACTGGTCTGCTTGAGAAAATACGCGCCCGCGGAATAAGGAATCCCGCAGGCCTCGTGGAAACAGTCCTGCGCTATTTGATAATCGGGCTTGCTGTCCTCGCAGCGATAAACCGGCTCGGCCTGAATTTGTTTGTAACCGTCCTGGCTGGTGTTTCCGTCGGTGGGTTGACATTGTATTTGTTTTACTGGTATTTCAAGGACCTCATTGTGAACTTTGGTGCTGGAATAATTCTGAAAAGCGAGGGCCGCATCAAAGAGGGTGACACGATGACAGTCTCTGATATCACTGGAAAAGTAAAAAGCTTCGGCTGGACTGAGATCGCCTTGGAAACAAAAGAAAAAGAGCTGATAGTTATTCCGAATGTTTTTGTGCTACGGCGGAAAGTGGTGCACGAGGTCGGCAAGCCGGAACCAAAACGATTATAAACTACAAACACAACATAAAATATGCGGTGAATTTCTTTTGATGCAAAAACTTTTTAATCACAAATGCGTTTCGGTGTATGGAACCCGAAAGTTCTCACAAAGATAGGTTAGAAGAGTCAGATGTGCCCGCCAGCATATTTATTATTTTTGCGCTGTGGGAATATTTTTCGTCATTTGGGTTCGGCGCGGATTATGGTAAGCATATCTGCGTTTATTCTCAAACAAGCGGAAATGCAATGTATATAAAAACGCGAGATTTAGTAGTCCATAACCGCATGGTAAGTCCTATTACTGGCCGCCTGCGTCAAGAGAATGAAATAAACGCTAGGCGAGACATATTTTCTCGCACCTTGGTTGAAGCAAAGGCTACACTAGAAGAGCAACTAAAATATTTGCGTGAAACAAGGATTGAATTTGCCAATTGTAAAGCGGTTGTGGCACAATTGCCAATACAAGCCCTAGATACTTTGTTAGATATAAATTCAACCCCGCAGGTTGTGTATAATTTACTACAGGAAGGGTTGCAAGGTCGGCCCGCTGAAACAGAAACTTTATAAGTTTATTCTGCCTTAGTTTAGCATGGTAACTGCGTTCGTGCTGATAGTTGCAGACTCTGGTTCGGAGAAAGTGATAGCTGACAAGCTTGCCAATGCAGATGGTGTTGATGACGTTGAAGTTATCTACGGCGATTATGATTTGATAGCAAAGATTCACGTGTCAGACATATCTCAGTTAGGTGATTTCATAATCAACAATATCCGTTCGATAAAGGGCGTAAGGAGGACATCCACTCTGATTGCGGTGGATTAAAAAATGGCAGGTGCATACGTTTTGATAACAGCAAAATCTGGCTCAGAAAGAGTCGTCGTAGAAACACTGAAAAAACTGCAGGAAGTCAAAGAGGTAAAAATCCTCTATGGCGAGTATGATATAATCGCTAAGGTGCAAGTCAATGATATACAGGCATTGAACACATTTTTGCTTGAAAAAATCAGGCCCATCAGCAGTGTGGAGAAAACTTCTACGTTGATTGTGGCTGCATAATCTTAGAGGCATTAGGCCCAGATGGGAACGGTCCGATCCTGCACGCCTCCCTGCCTTTTTATCGGCGCTTAAAGCAGCACAGTACGCAGCCGCTCCAGATACCAAGTCTGCTATCGTTGGGTGCCGCACGCTAACAGATGTCTTCCGAAGAAGGCCTAAATCTATTAGTTACGGTTAAGCTTCGTCAGCTCCCTTAGTTCCTAATCGAGTGACATGGGCCACACGATTCATCTGGTTTGCCACTACCTCTGAAATTGGTAGGGCTAAGGAATATATAAAGTTTCGCAAGGATTAAATAGTCTGGGCTTTGCTAATTGCTATGGCATTCGATATTACATTTGCAGGAATTATAGCACTGCTTACAGTCATCTTTGGTATTTTAGTAAAGATAGTTGGATTTCCGGACCAAATCAAAAATAATTATAAAAGAAAATCAACGATGGGTTTGTCCACTGTTTTTGTTTTGCTTTCGTTCATAACATATTCTTTGTGGACGCTGCACGGCATTCTACAAAAAGATAATACGCTAATAATTGGGCAGGGCCTAGGTATTATTACTACTGCAGTAATTTTGTGGCAAATTTATATTTATAGAAAAAATAAATAGCTACGCAAGAATTAAAAAGGCAACAATATTAAATTAATAATGACGTTGCTAATTAATATCCTGTTGGCGGCCGTTCTCGCAGCAGCCTTCCCGCTCGGCGTTCTACTCTATAACTGGAGCCGCGAGGAAGTCGATGCAGTTGTTAAAAAATTTTCTTTTTTGAGATGGGCAAATAAAGTAACGCTCGCGCTGTCCGCAGCAACTGGTGTGCTGGCAGTATGGGCAACAACAGAAATTCTTTTGGTTTTGTTTATAATCAATCTTGCTGTCAGTTCTATTGGACTGCGGAGCTGGAAAGAAAGTGTGAGGCCTGCACTCGGGCTGGCTGTGCTGTTTCTTGGGATTAAGTATATTTTGCTGGCGAAAGGTTTATAAAGGTACGATATGGTGAACAAATATAAAATGGCACTCACAAATAGATTAAATGTTGGGACTGTAAAAACTGGTATGGGTGGTTTAGTGCACATAGTCAAAGCCGCATTGCAATCACCACCCGTTCAGGTTAAACTTATCTTTTTAGGTGTAGTTTTAGCTAGATTGGCTTATTCGGCACATACTGGCGATCATTCACATGCTGCTGATGTAGTTTCACAAGCGTACCAATACACTCCTCCGGAACCAGCAGCAATAGTGCCGCGGCCTGATGATTTACCAACAATCGCACGGTATGATATGGATGGAAGTGGAGGCTGGAGCCTCGCAGAATTTAAAGACTATCTTCTTGAACAGCACTTAGTCGATCAAGCAAGGGGCGGGCCAGACCTAGTTGAATTTCCCGATGACTCGCTCGAAAGATTTAGGCAGACGGTTCTTAATGGTAATTATGGGCCATACGAATTGTGTAGGCCCGTAGCAGATTGTGTTCCTGCGAGCGCCAGTAGCGATGTTATTGCTTAAATTTTTGTCGGTAAAATAAAATCCGAATCAATCTCCCTCTCCTTCGGCAGCAGCCACGACAGATTGTTTCCGAGAAAATAGCCAGCCTTTGTAATAAATTCTGTTTTCCATTTCGCGGGGCCGAAAAACTTTTCCAGCTCTTTGTGATATTTTTCAAAGTCTGGAAAAGTCTTGAGTAGAATATTGGCAGCAGTCAATCCCCAGATAACTCCGCCACCGCTCCAGAATTTCGTTAAGCCCGCCGCATCTCCTCCGCAAATAGTGGCATTTCCTTTTTCTGGAATCGAAAAGCCATAGGGAATCGGCCAGGCCTGCAAGCCTTCAATTTTCACGTTTAATTTTTCGCAGAATTCATCAAGCAACCGTTTGGCATCTTTCTGCTCTTCCATTATTCCGTACTCCACCCGCGACCCGCGCGGAATCTTCCAGAAAAATCCGTTTTGTGTCGGCCAGGTGTCAACAAAATTATTTTTATTATTTTCAGAAATAAAAAACTGCAAACCCATCTTGAAGTGCGGCGCTTTCAGATCGAGTAATTTCCTAGTGATTGAAAGCGCGCCATCAGTTCCGATGACGCGGTCGAAGCCTTCCGGTAAACTTTCAATCTTGTGGTTCAGAACAATTTTCGCACCAGCATTTTCAGCGAGTTTAGACACATACTTATCAAGCTCCGCGTGTGACATCAGCAACATGCGCTGTCTGAATTTGAGCCGGCCAGTCCACTTTTGAAAGTGCACGTTTGCGCCTTCGATTGAGTGTTCGATAAGCTCTTTATTTTCCGGAATAAACTGCCACAGCCGCTCAGAAATTAGGCCAGAGCAAACAACTTTTCCAATCTCAGAACGTTTTTCAAAAATTGTTACTTCGTGGCCTAGACCTCGAAGGCGCCAGGCCAGATATGCGCCAGTAATGCCACAGCCTATAATCGCAACTTTCATCTGAAATTGAGATTAGAAAAGCTTTAAAAACACTGCCAAAACCTTGCTTCTGCAATGGTATCAATCCACGATGTCCAGCCGCAGAAGCTGGCAGAGGAAGTAGCCAGCCAGCTCAAGGGTAAGCTCGAACAGCCGAAGTGGGCGCAGTTTGTCAAGACGGGCATGCATAAGGAGCGGCCGCCAGTAAATGCGGACTGGTTCTTCGTTAGGGCTGCATCCGTGCTAAGGACAATTTATAATAACGGTCCAGTCGGCGTGTCAAAATTACGCTCAAAATACGGCGGCCTAAGAAAAAACTCGGTTCGCCCGCCACGATTTGTCAAAGGCTCAGGAAACATACTCAGAAAAGTGTTGCAGCAGCTTGAGAAGGCAGGCTTCGTGATACAGAAGAAGGAAGGCCAGCACAAGGGCCGAATTGCAACGCCAGCAGGAATCTCGCTCTTAAACAAGGCAGCCAGCAAGGTTGCGAAATCAGCATGAATAACACGCCAGAAGTCGGCAGTGCGCAGGACTACGTCCAGCAAAACCTAGAACGCGAGAAAAAATCCGCGGTCCAGAAATTCCTGACAAAAGAGGCGCGG
>CAZUEL010000004.1:0-21072 GCA_964619325.1 Candidatus Woesearchaeota archaeon
ACTTATATTTTACTCTGGGCCTAAAGGAGTTATAGTAGAAATAATCCAAAACAAAACCTGGAATCATGCTGAGATTTTAGCTAAAAAGAAAGCAGGCAAGCGTCCATCCAGTCGAAAATCTGATGACACCACATCTCATGGTGGTGGGTGCGGCTTAAGTTGGGCCATGAGTAGCAAAGGCGCAGAGATAGCATATGACAGAAAATCTACGCTGATTCTTTACGAACGTGAATTGGTCAACAAAAATATCGAACACAATAGACAATATCTTAGGGAATGGATAGCACAACAACGAAACATGGCATCTAAACAACACATATAGATTTATATATGTCCAATCTTATAAATTGTATTAATTTTGGAGCGTTATGAAAATCCTTGGAATAGATGAAGCACGCCGCGGGCCTGTGATCGGGCCAATGGTAATTGCCGGCACGCTTTTTGATGAATCCAAACTACCAGAACTCAAGAAAATCGGCGTGAAAGATTCCAAGCTGCTCAAGCCAGCACAGCGCGAGGAGATGTTTGACAAAATCCTGAAGCTTGCGGACGATCATAAGGAGATTATCATAACGCCGGAAGAGCTGGATGCGCGCTCCGCGGTTGGTATAAACATAAATCTACTTGAGGCACAAAAAGCCGCTGAAATTATTGACGCGCTGAAGCCAGACTTGGTGTATGTTGGCTCGCCAACGTGGCCAAAAGCGGAAAAAGTCGCGGATTTTATCCGCGCAAAACTAAAATTAAAAAATGTTGATATCCACGCAGAGCACAAGTGCGACGTGAATCACCCTGAGTGCTCCGCCGCATCAATAATTGCGAAGGTTACCGGCGACCGCGAAGTCGAAAAAATCCGCAAGGAGATTGGGCTGGAATTCGGCTCAGGCTATATGGCAGATGAAGTTACGCAGAAATTCGTGCAGGAACACTGGGAGAACAAGCTGTCCAAGTACATCCGCCACAGCTGGGCACCGATTAAGCTGCTGAAGAGCAAGAAGTTCCAGAAGTTCTTGGTGGACGATTAGTCTATCCAAGCTCGCCGAGCTTTGCTCGGCGTTATTTGGAGTTTGACTGACCACAAAATATATAAACCACGCATCTTTTCTAAAATCGGGTGTTGGACATCGACACAACAACTAGTTTCTAAGTCTGAGAATTATTTGGCTAGCACGGATGTTACCGAATTTCTAACACAAAACAATATTAAGTTTGAACTTCTCCCACATTCAAAGTCAGTTTTCACTTGCGAAGAGGCGGCTACTGAACGAAAGCGGCCAATCTCTGAAATGGTTAAGTGTATGCTTCTTGTTGACAAAGACAGCAAGTTTGTGCTGGCCTGCCTGCCAGGCGATGCGAGATTAAATACTGAGAAAGTGCGGGCGTTAATCAGTTCAAAGCGGCTAAGCTTTGCTTCGAAAGATCAGATAAAAGAAATCCTTAGCTACGAAGTCGGTGCGATCTCGCCCCTGCCACCAAAACAAAATTTAATTGTTATCTGGGACATTAAACTTCAGCAAAAATTCAAAGTGAATGTAAGTTCTGGCAATCCAAACCTCGGGCTAGAAGTAAACAGAAAGGATTTAGTTAATTTAATAAACCCAAAAATAGGAGACATCAGTGATTGAAATGGCACTAGACCTACACAAACGCATCTACTCGAAAGATGTGCAGTCCTCCAAGGCAGGCTCGCAAGTAATTGTTGCAGGCTGGGCTGCGGATGTCAAGTCGCTAGGCAAGATTGCGTTCATAAAACTAAGAGATAGGGAAGGCTACTTGCAGCTAGTTTCAACAGACCAAAAACTAATAGAAAAAATATCTGGCCTGACAAATGAGTCGGTAATAATCGCCTCCGGCAAGGTGCAGAAGTCTAAGGCGAAGGCTGGCGGGAACGAGCTTGAGCTGGAAGAGTTTGAAGTTCTCTCTCTGGCAGAGCCAAAGCTGCCAATCGATATGTCTGGGAAAATAGAAACCGATTTGAGCAAGCGCCTTGATTATCGAGTATTAGATTTGAAAAATCCAAAAAATCTTGCCATTTTCAAAATCCGGTCGCAGGCCAACGCATCAACGCGCGACTTCCTGCTGGCAAATGGATTCATAGAGATGCAAACACCAAAACTTGTAGCGGCCGGTACAGAGGGCGGGGCAACATTATTTCAGGCAGATTATTACGGCAAAAAGGTTTTCCTGAGCCAGAGCCAGCAGCTCTACAAACAATACCTGTTGGCTGCAGGCTTCGACCGCGTGTTCGAGATTGGCCCATCATTCAGGGCAGAAAAATCACATACTATGCGCCACCTGACTGAGTTCACGCACTTTGATTTCGAGATGGCATTTATAAAAAACGAGGAGGACGTACTGACAATCTTAGAGCAATGGTTCGTCCAATTATTAAAAGATATAAGCGAAAAATGCAAAATTGAACTGGAAATCCTCGAAAAAAAACTTGAAATTCCAAAATCACCATTCCCGCGTGTAACTTATGGGGAGTGCCTGAAACTTTTGGCAACAGTCGGCGTCAAGTTAAAGTTCGGCGACGATATTGGAACGGATGATGAGAAGAAAGTCGGCGAACTTGTTAAAAAGAAATACAAAACAAACGCGTATTTCATAACTAAATATCCGTTCGAACTGAAACCATTCTATATAATGACAGACGGCGAAGTCTCAAGAGGATTTGATTTCGAGTACGATGGCGAGGAGCTAGCCTCTGGTGGACAGCGGGAGCACCGCGTTGATATTTTGACAAAACAAATCAGGGGAAAGGGCCTTACTCCAAAAGATTTCGAGTTCTACCTAATGCCATTCCGATATGGCATGCCGCCACACGGCGGGTTTGGCTTGGGAATTGACAGGCTGATAAGGTATATTTTGAAACTTGAAAATATCCGCGAAGCAGTCCTGTTCCCGCGCGACCCGGAGAGGTTAACACCATAATTATTTCTTGCTGGACCTGCCGACTATCACGATAATATGTTTGGCCAGCCTGTCTCTCCATCCTAACTTGAATACTTTACTGCGAACTTTCTTCTTTCTCATGCTGCTGCTTTTGTTTGCATCCGTATTGCGCAATGGTTTCTGGCTGGCTGGTTTTCTTTCGTGCAAATAGATGAACATTATCAAAACTACAACTGAAACACTACCAGCAATCAATGAAAATCTATAGATTTGGGTTTCCAAAACCCAATTGCCTTTTACGCAATCATATGGACAGGTGCTATGAGACTCGCTTGCCTGACACAAATTATCACCGCAATTTCCGTGGGTGGTTGGTGCATTTAGCGCTGCCAAAGTTTTCCCGATTATAGCAAACAGTGAAAATGAACCTGTCGTCGCGGTAAAATATATTTTTTTGGCATCCTCAGAAATCTTTTCGGTGCGTAATTCGGTCCAGTTGCCGTTTTTGAAGTGCGCCAGCTTTATTGTGTCACCAACTATGTTTTGGCTGGAAATCCAGCTTTTTTCTACAAAAAAATCTATAGTCGCACTTTTAACTTCATGGCCATAATCTGTCAAGCTTATGTCAAAATATTTATATACTGCTGGCTGGCCTGCTGCAGCATACCCAGTTGTGACTGGGTTACTAACAGACGCGCTATCCTGCGCAGCTATCGTAATTTTTGCATTTGTGACAGTCTCTGCTAATGTTAGCGTAACCTCACTAACTGCGATATTTGGATCACCAACCGGAATCGCCACCGGTACATTTGCTTGCAGTTCTGGCACGGATTGAATGAACGTGGCTGGACTGCCAATTCCACTGATGCCTGCTCCACTGCCACCACCTACGGTTGCTGCCGGCGCTGGAGTTTGTGGGGCTGGCTGTTCTTGTGGCTTTTCTTCACCGGAAAATACATAGCCAAGTGAAACATTGAACGAAGCAGAGCTACCCTGCGCTGCAGATGCCACTATTGTTGAAACATTGAAAGAAGCGGAACTGCCTGCGCCACCGCCTAACGCATTTTCAATAGCAGTAACATTAAACGAAGATGAACTGCCAGTGGCCGCAAACACCTCTGTAAACGCTAGCAAAGCAAAAAATACAAATATGCACAAGCGCATACCTTTACTTTTTAGAATCTTTCTGTCCCGCACCATTTCACGTTAATGAAATTACGACTTGTTCGCGTTATTTCATTTTATTTTTTACGCTAATATCCAACTGCTATCCACGAAGCGTTCATAAATTCTGGCGCCGCGCCAGCCCTATACGTAAGATTAAACTGACTTGCGTTCATATTTATGATTATAAATGTGCCAACAGTTTGTGTGGAATTTGCCATGCTAGCCACAACACTATAGCATGCAGTACAACTGAAACCCGTGCTCATATTTACTATTACCTCTGCACCATTGCTGGCATGAACTATGCCGGTTGCTTTGCCAAATACTACCCGACCGCCGGTAAAGCCAGTATCATTGTATACTTGAGTAACGCCTTGCGGGATTGTGCCGAAGCCGACTGCCGATGCGTTGATGCCACCGGTGTTATTAATTAACAACGCACCGCTCTTGCCGCCGGCCGTTAGATTTGTTACATTCAACGTGCCGCCAGTCGTTACTATGCCCGCACCATTAGAATTTATCCTAAAAATTGATTCACCAATAGTATTAGAAATCTGAAGTACATTAGAACCACCTAGCAAAGTTATATTAAACAATGAGCTAAAAAAATGATGCTGTGGTGCGCCAGTTGTGCCGGTGTTTATGCTTGTTATTGCGCTGCCAGAAAGGTTAAATATGTTAAAAACTAAGTCACCGGCAGTTTGTGATGTTATGTTAACTGGGGCATAAAATAAAGAAGTCGTACCAACTATCAGTTTATCTGCCTGTGCGGATATATTTACTGTGCCACTTGAATTGACTGAAAAATATTCTTGATTGCCAGCAGTATTAAATATTGCGAATAATGTATTTGGCCAAATGCCGCCAGTAGGTATATCATTAATAAGTACTTGTCGATCAAGCGTGTTAACTGTTAGGGTATTTTGTGCACTGCCATCTTGAAACTGAAAGGCTAGCGTGCCAGTCTGTCGCCATATTTGCGTATTATTCCACGTATTAGATCGGTTTAAAAATGAGAATAACACACTAGCTGGCAGGTTCCCTAACATTATTGCGGAGGCGTTTATGCTACCAGTGCTGTTAATCAAAAGTCCGCTAACAGTATGTGAAAGATTGCCCTGCAGTGAGATATTGCCCAGAGTCAGGCCAGTAGTTCTTGTCTGATTCTGCAATCTTTCCGCATTCTCAGCGTACAAGGCACCAGTAATCCTAAACCTAGGCGTAATCATCTGATTGCTGATGTTAATCTCGAGCCAAACTGTTGTATTGCCCTGCAGGCCAGTCGTGTTGATTATCGGGAAGAGCCTGCCATTGCTATCAGTTATTAGTGTCTGTGTTTCGTTGTAAAGCAATATGCCTGCTGTTGATTCGCTAAAAAATGTAAAATTAATAGTGAGCTGCGTATTATTTAGTATGCCATTCGTATTATTCCTGATTTCCAGCGGTACAGTGATGGGTTGCATCGCTAACGTAGCAGGCAAAAGTAAAGATAACACCAACGAGGCGAGCATCGCTACTCTAAGTGGCCAGTTCATATCTACAACCATAATACTGTTGTTTTTATACTTTACGCCCACTTCGCATCTTGGGCTTCTGCCCTGCTTTGTCTAATGTATGTTCAAGTTTTCGTATGTTCTTCTCAATTTTTGTCAGTAGTGGTTTAGAACTGCCCGTCTTTCTGCTCAAGTTCAGGCTAGCCTTTGCATCTGCAAACATCCGATCAACTATCCTTGTCGTATTCACCAAATCGCGCTTTAATTTTGTGTGCTTCTTATCTTCTAGTGGCTTTGGCCCTAACCCTAACAATCTCATTGGCGAGGGCTTTGGATCCGGCAATATGTGGTATTTCGATTTTTCTGTTTTTACTGCCTCAAGCTCATTTTCAAGTAGCCGCATTCTGTTGTTAACCATTCGTTGTAAGTTTGACTTTGACGCCGGCTCTGGCAGTTCAAACGGTAGAACTGAACTGTTTTCTACAAACGCAATACTGTGGTCCGCGCTTACCACTGATGGCCTCACGCGGCTCGGCCGAATCTGCACAGCCCCGAATGGTGCGGCCGACAATCTGGTCAGCCGAGGCCGTACTAATCTAGTACTTATTGGCCCTGCTTGCTGCAACGTTATTTGTTTTGGCTTACGCAGCAGTAAGTCAGTCTGCCTAACGATGATAGACAATATTATTAACAGCGCTATGACCACAAACAGAACGCCGAACGCAAACGAGCCTTGCCTTACAAAGAATTGTGCGGTTGGTAGGGCAGGCAATTCGGCTTTTGGTACCTCCTCTTCCTTCGGTTCTTCTTTCTTCTTTTCTGGCTCGGCTGCGTGCCCTTCTTCCGGCACTGGCAGCGCGCCACCCACTCCACGGCTGGCTTCCCCAGCAACAACCGCTGCTGCGGCTGGCGCAGCTACATTAAAGAATGTTGTTTCTGTATTATTTATATTATTTGACGTATCATTAGCTATCATCGTCACGTTATATCTACCCTCTAAATTGGTCTCTGAAATTGTCGTATTGTAAATGCTTCCGGAGAAAAGCTGTGCAGTTTTTGCCGCTATTGTTCCATTTGGTAATGTTATGTTTATTACAACTGCGCTAACAGACACATCATCCACAACTGTGGCACTAATATTTATCTTTGCTGAATTTGTGAAGTTGCTTCCGGCAGAAGGCAATGCCTGAGTAACATTTGGTCTCAGTATGTCTTGCACGTTAAAGAAAGTTGTTTCTGTGCCGTTGACATTATTTGCAGTGTCATTTGCAATTATTGTTACGTTATACCTGCCAACTAAGTCGGTTATTGGGAATGTTGCATTATATGTGTTTTCAGACAAGAACGACATTATTTTTGTTGTCAATGTTCCATTCGGCAGTGTTACATTGGCACGCACAGAACTAACGCCAATCAAGTCTGTTATCGATGCATTTATTCGTACTACGACTAGCCGCGCTATATTTGCGTTAGATACTGGCGATATGTTTGTAACGCTAGGCCGAGTTATATCTATAATAACAAAACGTGTCTGTGTCGAATTTCGGTTATTCGATGTATCCGTTGCGGTTGCATTGAAGGTATAGTTGCCCTCACTCAAACCGGTGAAATTGCGGAAAAACGGCGAAGTTGTCGAAGTCGATTCATTGTATTTGTCAGTTACATTGTATAAGTAGATTGTTAAGTTCGCAACACTCACATCATCTGACGTGGTTATATTTACCAAAATATTGTTTCGTGCCAGTACAGTGTTATTCGCTTCTGTTGGTGTCACAAAGTCGATTGCCGGGGCAATGACATCAATCACGCTGAAAAACGTGGATTCAGTTTTATTCACGTTACCGACGCCATCACTGGCTACAATTGTAGCATTGTATCTGCCAATCAAATCGGTAATTGAAAACGTGACGTTGTAGAAACTACCGGACAAAAGTTTAAGAGTTGGCAAAAACAAAGTCCCGTTTGGCAATGTTATGTTGGCTTGCACTGCATCTACTTGCCGGCCATCCGTCACCGTTGCGTTTATATCTACTTTTGACAATCTTGGTAAATTGCCATTCGTAACGGGTTTCACATTTGTCACCGCTGGCAGTGCGGAGTCTACGTTCTCTTCTGTGCCAACTAAATATGTTGGCTCCGGCGAGGTATAATTACGGGCAAAAGCAGTATCAACAAAACCGGTTGTTATGCCAGAAAATTTGGCTACCTCAATTGGATTAAAGCGCAGGTTTGTCGAAGTAGCAATAGTCTCTATTGTCGTTGCAGTAGTGATGAGTGTATGACTTTCGGATTCTATGTTAAATGTGATAGTACCATTGACATTTCTTCGTATCACTAGCCAATAATATGTGCCAGTGGTAAACGGAGTATCGGAAAAGCTATACTGTGTGTTTACACCAGCAACTTTAATATGTGAGATGAACGTTCCGCCAGTATCTAAGTATAGCTGTGCACCGTTGTTACCTGTGTCGAAGTCGGCCGCCGAATCTGTTATTGTGGTTTTTACCCAACCAGAATCTGCTGCGGTATTTTTTTGTATCAGTGCCCTGAACTCCATTGGTCCAGAAAACGAATTTACGGACCGCAATATTTTATATGCGGCATCATTATCTGTGGCTTCTATGCGTTTATTCTGTTCGACGACGCTGCCCGAACTTGTCCTAGTCCATCTTGTGGAGTCAAAAGAATTGTCTTCGAAATCATCGCCTAACGTGAACGTCGTATTAATGTTGCTTACATTTACTAACAACGCACTTAAATTGCCGTAATACATCGCAATTACTTCTGTCCCAGACGCAGGTATATTTGGTACCTTTGCCCAGATAGTAGTAGATGTGGTGTTACACGAAGATGCATTTTCAAACCAATAAGCTATTTCTGAACCAGTAGAATTAGCAAACCGTAGGTCGTTGCAGTTTGCCTGCATCTTGCCTGCCGAAATAAGGCTTGCTGTATCCATGCGTAAATTAACTTGATAATTTGACTGTTGCGACGCAACATTATTTTGCACAACAACTGCTCGCCGGAATGGCCAGGTATTGTTAAACCACTTGCCTGCCACAAATAATGTGTACGGGGCTTGGCTTGTTACGTACGTACTTGAGTTGCATGTTACAGTTACATTTATTATTCCCAAATTATTGGTGGTATAATTATATGTATGGTTGCCTAAAGCAGACATGAAACTCATGTTGACCTGCCCAAGCGATGTGCCACCATTTGCATTGTAGAGCGTCGTGTTTAGCAGGCAATTTGCAGTTGAAATGACTGCACCGCTGGTTGCATTTGTATATTTTACATGTACCACGACCGTATCATTTGCCGCTGCGCTTGCTGGATTTGTTGTTACATTTAGATATGTTTGCCCTGGCCCGACTTCTGCTGAAGCAAAAGAAATTGACGGCTCCGGCGTTACGTAATTAGCGACTGTTAAATTATCAATTGCAGCAGCGCTGCTAGGATTATCGTCAACCCGCACCGAAACATTTGATGTGGTTGCAGTTGCATTTGTCTGTGTAGCTATAACAGATGAATCATCCACTGCAACTTTCCACTGATTTGCACTGCCACCAGGCCACCAAGCTTCAATCTTATGCGATGTACTGCCCCACACTATTGAAACTGATGGTTCCACGGCACCGCTATATGTATAGGAATATAATTTCTCATCATATTTATGTGGCCTGACACCTATTTTACTACTGGCGTTGTATGCAATATAAATTTCACCGGCCTGCGCATCTCCTGCATCATCGTTAAACGCCCAGTCCGTCCTGAAAAACATTTTACTCGCAGTAACTCCGCTGATATTGTGTGTGGCCTGCAATGATGTCATGCCTGCTCCAAACCGCAGCACGCCGCCAGAGATATTGCACTGGTTGCCTGTCCCGCACATCCATGCTGGATCCGCGGTCGAGAAATCATCAAAGAACAAAAATGTTTTTGTCCCGTTAGCTGCAGATGATACGTCTATGTTTCCGTAGTGCATAACCACAGTTTCTGTTCCGGACGCAGGTATATTTGGAACGTTTATCCAGATTTTTGTTGCGCCAGTGTTGCAGCCGGATTCTACCCAGTAACCAAGCTCTGCGCTTGTTGAATTCGTAAATCGAAGGTCTGCACAGTTTAACTGCAACTGCCCATTTGCAATCAATTTTGTAGTGTTAACTGAAATATTAATTTGGTAGTTTGATAATTGTGACGCAAGATTGTTTGTCACTGTTATATTCTGGCCGTAAGACCAGCTGCTGTTCCACCAAGGATCAACAGCTTCTGCAATTCCATCGCCAAGCGCGTAGAAGAATAGCTCTCCGCTCGTTGGGCTGTCTGGCATCTTGAACTTAAATGTAAATTCTTTTTCTTCACTTGGGCCAAACTCACTCGTGAACGCGGATGTCACATAATCGCGCACCTCTTTTGCCCGGTCTGCTCTTATGCCGGTTGGCAACTTCAAATTACCTGGCACTAATTTATAGCTCGCATGTGATTCAAGGCTGTGTGCATCTGCAATCGCGAGCCTGCCAACCACACCATCTTTTTCCGCGGACTTCAGTTGTATTCGTTTATCAAATCCAGGTGCTAGAGTTAGCACAGTACTCTCATTCAATGGATTCTTTACTCTAACTTTTACCTCAAATTCTGTGCCTGGCGGATGTGCATATGTTTCCTTGTCAAACGTTATGTATGGCGACGCGATGTTGCTATTAATTCCAACTGCAGCACCACTTATCTTTGAACCAGCTTGCACATCCCGCAGGCCTGCAAACGCGCCAAACAGATTTGTTTCTGAATATGCCAGCCATAGTGTTGCTGACAACACAAGCACGAGAACTATCGCTACTGGCAGCACCTTCAGCTTACTGGCATGCGTACGCGCACCAAATGCACAATCCAAGTTCTGTCGGTTCCAGCCTACGCTACGCAACGCTCTTCGTAGCTCACGCTCGCTGCGCCCCGCCTTCAGGCCTGCATCAATCCAACGTTCAAGCTTGCCTGGCATTTATACCTCCTTTAATTACAAACGCATCAAATCCACACTTCCATTTACGCAAAAATTCTGCAACCGTATCAAAATACTTCCTCGAAACCAGCAGTGCACCACGTTTCAGAAACTTCGAATTTGTTTTTTGCAAAATGCCCTGGTAATGAAGCCTGCCCTTTAACGCGTAAAAGAATCTGACTTTCAATGAGCCCTTGAGATGGCCCGAGGAGTAGATAATTATCACTTGTGCCTTATCATCTGCAGCCATTTTGTTAACTTAGTTAACAAAACATTCTTGGCAGTATTTAAACATTACCCAGGTAATGTTTTCATTAATGAAGCAAAGTTTCCAGCAAGACTTATATACACAAATGGCAGAGAGCTGCCATGGCCACAAGTCACACATATTCTGCAGCACTCCTCGCAGCCATAGTGGTAACTTTAGTAGGTATCGCCGGCCTGTTTACCGGCAGCGCAACCGGGGCAGCAGTTTTTACCGGCGGCTCGTTTAGCTTTCTATCATCTGAAGGCCTGCTTTCGGGCATTTTGATAGTCTTAGGACTCATATTTGGCTATTCTTACTTAAGAAAGAACATTCGCTAAAACTCTGCCTGCGGCCTCATACCCGCTTTCAAATGCAGTATTCTGCGAACGCAATTTTGGGTAGGTTATTGCGATGCCAGCAAAAAATAAGTTCGGAATCGGTGTCTCAATCTTCGGCATATATTTCAGATAGTTGATATCGTAAACCGGGCTGGCATACGGGGTGCGGGAAACCTTTACCCATGCTGGCTTGGCATGCGGGTGGATTTTTTTCAAATCATCTAAGAACAATTCTGTAATTTGTTTGTCGTCCAGCGCCCAGTGCTCTTGCGGCGGCGCGTACCGCGAGACCCAGCAGACCTTCCAAGGATAGATATCACAAAGATTTGTGTGCTCAACAGTTATGCCAAACGATTTGTCAAAAACGTTTGTCCAATAATATTTTGAGATAGGCTCTTCAAAACCAACGGTAAGGCAGATGCCTGCGCAATACTTTATTTGTTCAATCTGCTCCCTGAAATCCAATGGCAGGCCATCCACCGCCCGCAGAAAAACCGGCAGCGGCGAAGTATTTATCACGTAATCAAAATTTTCTACCGCAGTTCCATCAGCAGTTTTACAGAAAACCGCGCCAGCCCTGCCCTCTTTTATATTTATTTTAGTAACCGGCGAGTTTAATTTTATTGTTGCGCCTTTTTTCTCCAGATATTCGCCAAGCCGCGCGTATAACTCACTTAGGCCCTCTTTTGGATAGATTAATTCTCCGGTCGCTTCTTCGTTTCCGATTCGCGTGGCAAGCTCGGATGCAGAAATCATATTCAGTGGAATGCCGTATTTCACCCACATCAACGGCGCAAATATTTTATCGCGCACGGTTTCGCCAACCGCCTGGCCAAGCCAGTCGTGCGCGTTCACGCCTTCTAAATCTGACCAGTTCTTTTTTACTTTTGAGTTCAAATATAACAGGGCAAACTTCCACTTATCGTTCAAAGATAAAAAATCCCAAGACAATGTTTTGACTTTGGAAATCTCATAAACTTTGTTGTCAAAAGAAATTCCCATTTTGATTGTTTTGCGGGCGAGATTATCCATGAGACTAAACTCTTTTATCAGCGCCCTTGTAGTCGAATCAAACTGCAAAATATGGTGATAGAAAATTGGGATTTTGAAACCATCCTTCTCGAAGCTGCGTGCCAGCCCGCCAAGCTCATCCGACGCCTCGAACACAGTCACAGACTGTCCTGCCTCAACAAGCTTCTTCGCCGCTCCCAGGCCGGCTGGGCCACCGCCGATGATTGCTATTTTAGCCATTAGGGCCACCCACCTTTCTATAAACACATATGGCCCGATAGCACTTTTCCAGCCCAAAGCCTGCCGGCACCTTCTCAGTTTTTTCAAACATGAATTTTGCCCCAGAAAAGTCATTCGGCTTGGCATTTAATGTAGCTTGCATTTCGAGCTGCTCGAGCAGGTTAATCCTTGAAAACATTAATTTGTAATCTAAATCTGAGTAAGTGGTTTTATTTTCAGTTGCAGCATCATACTCTTTCTGCCAGAAAATAAATGGCACATTTCCAAAGAGGTATGCAGCATACGCAGTACCGCCGCCCGAGCTAACTAACTTTTTGTATCCATCGACAGATATATCCTGCATATCTTTTGTTAATATAGCATCGGACGTTTCCCCAAAAAACCCATATGCCATAAACCCGGTTATTGCGATTGAGGCCAGTATTCCAAACATAAGTTGTTTTCTCGAAATGCTAGTTGCGAGTAGCAGGAGAAATATTGGAGTAATTATTAAAAAGTATTTTATGCCATGCCAGTGACCTGATCGCAATGTCAGGACAATAAATAAAATTAACAGCCACAAACACTCGCGCAAATATTTTTTCCAATCAATTTTATATATTATCAGCAAAAATGGTGTTATCATAAACAAAACTGCGGCCACTAATTCCGGCTGGAGTGGCAGATAGCCGCCCTTCATACCGACAGTAAACGCAACATTTGAACCAACATAACGAATGATAGAGTACAATGGGTTGCGAAATAAGTAATAATCCAAAGCTAGGCGTGGCAAAACGCCAAGAACTGTAAAAATAGCGGTAAAAATCACAAGTTTAAATGATTTTTCATAGAAAAAGAAGAAAATTAGAAGTGCAATCGGCAGTATCATTGGTTCGTAAAACGCAAACGACAGACCCAATGATAAACCGGCCAGAGCTAACCATTTCGTTTTGGCCCGGCTTTCGAAAGTTTTTATCGATAAATACGCCAATGTAATAAAAAACGCGGCTGGCAACACGGGCGTTATTTGCGGGGAAAGCCACCAGACTAGCGGAGAAGCAGCAAACAATAAAAACGGCTTAAAGGATTTTGCACCAATTAGCAGCAATGCTGCAATTGCCACAAGCCACAATGCGTTCGCAACTTTTATTGCTTGCATGCTTGGCACTAATTTAATAAAAAATGACAAATAGAGCGTATACACAAAAGAATGGCCAGAATGCACGTTAACATTGTGAATGCCGGCCAGCTCCTTTGCGACAGTTATGTACTCGCGCGTATCGTGAAATGTTATCTGCGCCGAGAATAGAACAAACGTTAGCAATAGTGCCGAAAACAGTATGAGTAAGGCTATTTTTGATTTTTGCATGGCGGAGCGACAGCAGCAAATTTAAAAAACCTTTCGTACTACGCCTGGCAGCGCAACATGACTGTTAAAATTGAAACGGATTCTGAAGCCCTGGATTACAGGATTTATGCGCACAAACATTTCTCAAAATTTGACTTTGACCAGTGGGTGATAGATAACTTGCAACTTGAAGCTGGCATGCACGTATTAGATGTGGGCTGTGGCACTGGCAAGCACTTATTCACAATAGCAAAACTGGTTGAAGGAGGCAGTGTTGTTGGCGTCGACATTAGCAGCGAGTCGCTGAAAAAATGCCAGCAGAAAATTCGCGAAAGTGGGATAACTAACATAACACTGCACCAAGCGGATCTAACCGCACTCAAAGATAAATTGCCACGAATGAAATTTGATCGCATACTATCATCATTCGCAATATATTATACCACAGATGCACAAAAAACATTCTCCGATCTTTACGAAATGCTATCAGATGGCGGCATTTTGTTTGTATGCGGGCCCACAGAAAAAAATAATACGGAGTTTCTTGGACTGGTGAAAAAATCCGGCGGAACATTCTCAGAAGATTTCCTACAATGGTCTAAATTTTTGGAAATCAATGCAAAAATTAATTTAGCAAATTTATTCGGAGATGTTAAAACGCTGTTATTTGACAATCCGCTGACATTTCCAGATGGCGAGGAGCTGCAGAAATATTGGACAGCTACGCCGCACTACAAACCGGAGCTCGCCACCAAGATGAAGCAATTAATCGCCGAAGAATTTCGCGATGGCAGAAAATTCACAACAAATAAAGTCGTAATAGGTCTGAAATGTACAAAACTTGCTGAGTCATGTGCATTTACGTTAGCACATTACAAATATTGCCTAGCACTTGCTAAGAAGAAAGGCTATAAATTCCTCACCATGGCGGATTACGCGGCGCGAAGAGCCGAGCTGGCAAGCGAAAAATTAATTCTAATGCGACATGATATAGATCACAAACTATCGCTCGCGCTAAATTTTGCAAATGTAGAAAAAGAGCTGGGCGTGCCGGCCACATATTTTATAAGAATTCACGCAGACTACAACCCGCTCTCATTCAGCAACTATTCTGCAATGAAGCAACTGCGTACGATGGGCCATGAGCTGGGTCTACACTATGACTGTGATTTTGCAGGCCTGTTCGGCGAGGTACAAGAAAAATTTCTTGCCCGCGATAAAGCTGCTTTTGAAAACGCGATTGGCCAAAGAATTTCCGGAGTATCATCTCACGAACCAAACAAAAGCAAACTTTTGCTAACTGACGAATTTATCATGGCGCACGGATTCAACTATGATGCATATTCTGACATATTCCTAAAAGAATTAAAATATATCTCTGACAGCAGTAGCCGGTGGCGCGAGGGCTGCATGTGCAACTTCATAAAGGAAGATGTCCGGCGCCTTTGTATATTAACGCATCCAATATGGTGGTTTGAGCGAAGCCCAACCGAGAATTACTAACCAGCTAACAAAAGAAAGTTTATTAAAATTAACGTACCCAGCATACCAATGGCAAGAGTTATCGACTTAGGTCATGTAGACGTTGGCGGCTGTGACATGCCGCTGGCGGAATGGAATGCCTCGATGAACAAGACACAAGCAATGGGCTTAATAGAAAAACACCCAAACCCACTGATACAATTTGAAGAACGGTCACGGCAAAATCTAATCTCTAAACTTGCAGATGCGGCTGGCAAGGTAGTCGCGGACGTAGGCTGCGAAAGGGGTGCGATTTCAAATATCATTGCGCGAAACTGCAAAAAAATATACTGTATTGACATAGACGAGGCGGTGCTAGCGGATGCAAAAAGTTTTATTGCCCGCTCAAATGCAGAATTTGTTGTGTCAGATGCGCAAGACATAAAATTACAAGATAATTCTATTGATGTTACAATAAGTGCATGTGTCCTGCCACATCTGCCAAGTCCAAAAAAAGGTTTTGAAGAGTTGGTCAGAATTACAAAACCCGATGGCCGAATCATAATACATATACCCAACGAAGGGCTCATACTATTTACCAAAAAGATACTGCGCAGCCTTAGATTGAGTTTTATCCTTGGCCCGCTATCGCCAACGCTTGCGCCAGGGCATCTGCACATATTTAACAAAAGAAAACTGCTTAGCTTAATTGGCGATACCTGTAGGATAGAAAAAATCAGCTATAATTTTCCATTCTTCACGGGGGTGTTTGCTGTTCTGCGACCCATAAAATGAAAATATCAATAATAGTTCCATGTTACAACGAAGCAGAGGGCATACCGCAACTCAAGGAAAGACTGCTGCCAGTTATGCAGTCGCTCGAGAAATTCCATCACGTAGAATTAATATTTGTGGATGATGGCAGCACAGATAATACAAATAAATTGTTGCGCAAAAGTTTTATGGGAGAAAACGTAAAAATAATAAAACACGAACTGAACCTTAATCTTGGTGCTGCGCTGCGGACCGGCTTTATAGCAGCAGAGGGTGATGTCATAGTAACAATGGACAGCGACTGTACGTATGCGCCAGAAAATATTCCAAACTTACTAGCTGCACTAAAAGACTGCGACATCGTTACCGCATCACCATACCATCCTTTAGGCAAGGTAGTGGGTGCGCCAGCATATCGGCTCTTCCTAAGCAAGAGTGTGACCATACTTTACTCAATTGTAACTGGCAAGCGTTTGTATACTTGGACTGCATTATTCAGAGCGTACCGTCGCAGCGCGATTTCCAGCATAATTATTAAACACAATGATTTCATCGCAGTAGTGGAACTATTAATAAAATCAATTAAAAACGGTAATCTGATAAAGGAGCTGCCAGAAACACTCTATGGCCGAAAGTTTGGCACGTCTAAAATGAAAATCATTCGCACAATAATAGCACACTTAAAGTTTTTACTGGAATCAATAAACATAATGCATTTTAAAAACATAAAATGAAAATTGCTACAATAATAGGAACACGGCCGGAAATAATAAAAATGACCTCACTACTGCCGCGGTTAGACGAAGAGTTCAACCACACACTAATCCACGCAGATCAACATTATTCTTACGAAATGGATGCACTAATATTCCAACAATTAAAGTTACGCGTTCCCAACTATAGGCTATCAACGAATAAGATGAGCCCTGCAGTGCAGGTTGGTGACACAATCCAACAATTAGCTAAACTATTATCGGATGTGCAGCCGGACTTGGTAGTGTTACATGGCGATACAAATTCTACGCTAGCCGGAGCGATTGCCGCAAATAAACTTGCCATGCCAATCGCACACGTTGAGGCTGGCGTAAGGTGGGGACTGCATAAAAAAGCGATACCTGAGGATTACAACCGCTTTATTGTAGACCACCTGTCAGAAATATTGTTTGCACCGGATGAACCCGCGGTTAACAATATGCTGCACGAACACATACAAAATGAAAAAATACATTTAGTGGGCAGCACCATTTTTGATTGTGTGGCTAGGAACAAACAGTTCTCTAACACTACCGTATTAGAAAAACTAAAACTGAAAAAAAATAACTTCTTGGTTGTGACGTTACACCGCCAGGAAAACGTAGACAATTTAGAAAAACTAAAAGACTTGTTGGCCGCAATTGATACCGTTAGTGAAAAAATAAGAGTTGTTTTTCCAATCCACCCAAGAACACAAAAGGCTATGTCTGCCAATAAAATCGAAATGAGTAATAATGTTGTTACAACAGAACCTCTAGGATACCTAGAGATGCTGGCGCTGCTTCATGAGTGCAGATTCGTGATGACAGACTCTGGCGGGCTTCAGGAAGAAGCTTCAGCTTTTAACAAGCCATGCCTCATCCTGCGCGACGTAACTGAGTGGGTCCGTCTCATAGATGCGGGCAAGAACTTTATTGCCACAACACACAAAGAAACTATCATAAACCAGGCAACGCGATTATTAGACGACGCAGAACTTAAACGCATTCACGACATAAACTGCAGTTCCGATGATGGTGCAAGCGAGAAGATCATAAATATTTTAAAGAATTATTATTGAACAACCGGCGTTCTTGGCATATGGCGCTCGATATTAACAATTCTGTCCGATAATGCTTTCAAATACGGCCCGACTTGAGTCATTTGCGCATTGAGCTGTGACAGCTGTAAAACTGCGTTGTCCGCAGTAGCGGCCTTAGATTGTGACACCTGCAACTGGTCCACTACGCCGTTAACAGAATCGTGCATTGCTGCAAATTTACTGTTGAACTCCTCAACACGTTGCAGGCTCTCCTTAAACACTTTTTCTATATATTCAAACCTTTGATCATAATCAGTTAGCCTACAACTTACTACGTCGGCATGTTTTTTGTATTCTTTTACCAGATTCTTCATTTCGTTCTTTGGTATGCTCTTTTTGATGTTACTTGTTTCCT
Organism: Candidatus Woesearchaeota archaeon; assembly: GCA_964619325.1. Taxonomy (GTDB): domain Archaea; phylum Nanobdellota; class Nanobdellia; order UBA10117; family UBA10117; genus CAZUEL01. The sequence continues at coordinate 18,142 of CAZUEL010000004.1, forward strand.
GCTCTATCAAAGCAAACCGTTTTTCGTGGGACTTATGCCGATTATCATGTGCATTTAATTTTGAAGAAATTTCGCGCTGGCGCTTCTGATAATCCACGAGTTGCGCCTCGTGCCTCTTTTGAACTGCTGCGGCATCGCTGATCGCTCGTAGACTGGATTTATGGCTATTCCGCATATCGCTAAACTCGCCGACAATTCTTGCCACGTCCAACTGGGCGTTTTCGTACTCAGACTTTATGGACTGAAACTGCGAATCAAGATGTCTTTGTGCCTGCGCATGTGTCTTCAGATCGGACCGCAGCCCTGAGCCGGCTTTGTGTAAGTAATTTAACTCATTTTTAACCTTCTGCTGAACAGACGAGAGCTCATCCACCGACCGCGCAAAGTTTTTCTGCGCCTTCCTCAACTCTCCGGCTTGCCGCTCTAAATTTGCTAGGCGACTCGCGGTAAAATCGAACAGGTCTGCCCTCTGCGGCTGCGGAACTTTGTTCATACCAAATGCCAACTTCACACCTCAGTTAGTTAATACACCACACACTTTAAAAAGATTATCGACCAACGGCTAATACTAACCGAACAACGCTTTCATGCCAGCCTCTATTGCCCTCTGCACATCGACTGGCGTTTTTTCTCCGATTCCGGCGTCCAGCTTCTGGCCCTGCTGCAGCTTAAAGTACTCGTAGAATTTCTTTGTCGGCTCGAGCCATTTTGAGAGGCCGGCCTTCGAGCTTTCGATGAACCCCTTTTCAATTAAGAGTTTGATGTGGTTATATGCCTTGTTGCTTCTTACTCGCACAACATCACACTGCCGCGAGCCACCGCGCCACGCGATGTAGGCCAGCGTTTCCACGACTGATTTATCAAACTCTGGCTCTGCAACATCCTTCACCATAGGTATGTGCTCATCAGGGACTTTGAACTTCCAGATATTATTTTCATTTACTATTTGGATGCCGCGCTTGCCTGAATACTCCTGCTGCATTTGTAACAGGACAGCTTTGACTTTGCCATGCTGGCTAATCCCCAATCTTTCTCCCAGCTTTTCAACCGCAACACCATCAGGAATGCAGTAAAGGATTGACTCTATCTTCGCCCGCAGATCCTCCGGATTGAACTCCTGCTCCACGGTGGCTGGCTGTGCAGCGAGTTTCGGTTTGGCCATAGTATTAGAGAATTACTTGGATTTATTAACTTTCTGGTTGGCTTTACCGTCCTCAGCTTTCTCAAACTCCTCTCTCTTAAGATTCGGGTTGTCCAGCCCGTCGTACAAATCAACATAAATCTCTGAGAATGGCGTGTCCTGCCGCAGCTCGAGCTTCTGGTGCTGGGCCAGATGTAACAATGGGATGAGCGTCCAGACAATATCTTTTTTCTCCTTGCTCGGCAGGATTTCTGAAAATGTTACGGTCTGCTTCTTGAAGCGCTTGACGACTCCCTTCAGCTTGGCCCAGAGCGCCTCAATCTTCGCGAAAATATCAACCTTCTTCACTTCCATTGTTATCGGCCGATGCAGTTCCTCAAGCTCTGCCTCCCTGAACTGACGGCGCTCGTCAACCTCTAACGCTTTCTTCAGCGCGTCAACTAATTCAAAGACAGTAACTTTTCTCTTTCGCACGCCAGGAATTCTCGCAGCAAGCCGCGCCTTGTTGAAGTGTTTCTCGGTCTCGCTGTCGATCAGATCGTTATCCAAATCATCATCCGCATACTCATCCGGATTCTGCAGCGCCAGCAACTGATCCATGCCAAGTCTCTCGGATTTCATCTTCAGCAAAATCGCAGCGGCGAGTACGACCTTGCCAGAAAGGCGGAAGTTCATCGCCTTCATCTTCCGCACCACGTTGAGATATTCCCGAGACAAGATAGAAACATCCAAGTCCCACGGGTCAACCTTACCCGCGCGAACAAGGTCATAGATGATGGCCTGCCACTTCACATCATCGCCCTGCAGTATCATGCCGTAAATCTGATTAGGCTGATTAATCTCTGCAGACTCCAACTCATCGCGAGCCATAAACAACCAAATCCAACTGAGTTTTAAAATCTATCTACACTGCGCCAGCACTTGCCACAAACAGGCCAACACAAACAAGCATAGCCAGCCCCCACATTGGCTTGCTCCACTGCCACACCTTCTTTCCATCTAGTAGGGAAAATGGAATCAGGTTGAACATGCCAAGCCATGCGTTCACCCACGCACCGATTCCGAATATTTTGTAGCTGGTTGCCAAAGAAAGCGACAGAAACAAAATAGCAAGCACGATGTTTACCACAGGCCCAGCCAGCCCGATTTTGCCCATCGCTTCCAAATTAATTTTGACTTTCTTCAGAATAAACCCATTTTTTGTTTTCCTAACTGGCGCGATCATTGTCGCGCCGGGCGCTGCAAATATGAAACTGCCCAGTGTGAAGACCGCCATTATCAGCGCAAAAAACAGGCCGATCGGCCACACCCTGAATTCTGCCCATAAACCAAAGCGCTCGGCAACAAACTTATGTCCTAACTCATGCAGCACGAAGGCGAGGCCAACTGTAACTAAAGAAGCAACAAAAAATTCCAGATTATAATTTGAAAATGCGTCAAAAAAGCTCTTGCCGACATAAATCTCCTTCTTGAAAAGCGCAAGCGAAAACGCGAAGGCGAGCGCGACTAACGCAAATATGATGTGTGTTACCTCAGTCTTAGATGTTTTAATATTGCTGGCCATCACAGCCTAATTCTTGGGAGTTTTATAAGTCTTTGCTCAATATCCATTCGCATTAGCTCTTCGATGCGTTTTGCCATAATTAAACCGTTCTGCCTGCAGAACTCTTTATAGGTTTTATGCAGGCCACGGCCAACCCTCACACCAAGCATTGTTTTTGTTAACATTTGTTAACTTTTGTTAACTTGCTCTTTTAGTGACATAACACCTTGGCTCTCAGCATTGACTA
>CAZUEL010000004.1:21082-40529 GCA_964619325.1 Candidatus Woesearchaeota archaeon
ATCTTTTGGTGCTGCTTGTTTCATGGCAAAATTATCGTAGTCTGTTATTTCATAAATGATGACCGAGGCCTGCTTCTGCGCGGCGTCTTCGAAGAAAATCTGGACTGGCCGGATGTTTTCATATTTATTTGGCAGTTCAAATAGCCATTGCTGAGACGGGAAATAAGCAGTTAGTGCTAAATATTTGGGCCGCAATTTCTTTATTCTATTGATTGTATCTTTTTCATCCACACCAAAACCTTCCACTCTGCGATTTGTGTAATATGCAAATGGCGCCTGCTCATTTGCAAAAAATATTATGTCGCCTGAGACGGTATTCTGCTCAAGCCATATGCCTGCATAGGGCTCCTGCGAGTATGTTTTTGCTTTAACAGTTATTATTTCGTCCGCGCGGGCAAGCTGGAAAAATCCACCGACGAGCAAGATTACAATCACTGCCGTAAACGCAAGCCTGCGTTCATACTTCTTCGCAAAGTCAAACACAAATGCGGCGGCCTTGCCAGCCAGCATGAACATTGGTATAGCTATTGGCAATAGCCACCTGTCTTCCGCAGCGCGCGCAACAAATGCAAAGTAAACAATGTAAACAACAATCCAGATTAACATAAGCAAATCCGCATTTACCTCGCGCCCTTCCTTTTTGCCAAGCAGGTCAGAGCCAGCAAAAATATTCGCGAACACAAGAAGCAGCCCTAGCAAAAACAAAATCGTAAATACCCAGACACCATACCAATTGAAAAAGCCGAAAACATACCATGCAAATTTTTGGTAGATGCCAGTTAATGCACTGGAATATGCAGTAATAGGTGCGAACGGAGAACCGTATTTAATTTTTGCCCAAATCAGATACGGAGTGATTGTCAGCGCACCGGTAACTACGCCGGCCCACAAGTGCCGATCGAATAAAAATTTGTGCTGCTTTATGAAAATCAGGAAAATAAAAAGAATAATTACATTTATCGCGGCAAGCAAGCGTGTCATAAAGCCCAAGCCAAAAACAAATCCTGCGATGGTCAGCAATCTCCAATCCTGCTTTTCCACGTAACCCTTCCAAAACAGGTAAACGCCGAGTGCGCCGAGGAACATTGCCAGTACATCTGTATGATTTCTCACCGAATTGAACAACAACAGCCAGAACACCGACATTATCGCCGCTGCAAACAGGGCGACTTTTTTATCATAGAGCTCACGCGCGAACAGATATGTCAGCACAACGACACCAACTGAAGGCAGCACAACAAGCAAAAGCTTTGCGGTAAGGTCGCCAGCCCCTAAGTAAAACAGACCTGCCACTAGCAGCGGAAAAAGTGGCGGCCTCTGCACATTCACGTCCCAGTGTAGGCCAAACGCCCAGTGTTTTGCAATTACGAGATACTCTGCCTCATCCCACCACAGGGGCTGTGTCCGCGTAATAAAGACAAAGTACAATCGGATGAAAAGCGCAAAGATAACGATGGCAAGGACATACAGGTTATATCTATCTGCAAAGAAATTTTCAAGCTGATCTGCAATTGTTTGCCTTGCCACAACTTGTTCCAACTCTGGCATGCGGATTTAGCAGTAGCAAGCTATATAAATTTTTCCGAGTTCAGCAACCCATGAAAGCATTTATCACCGGCGGGGCTGGCTTCATCGGCAGGAATCTCGCGGAATTTTTAGCAAAAAATGGGCACCAAGTTACAATTTATGATAAATCGCCAGCAGATAGTATAAGTAACACAAAGTTTGTTGAAGGGAATATACTTGACTTTGAAAAATTATGTGAAGCAATGCGCGGACATGACTTTGTATTCCATCTGGCCGCACACTCTGTTGTTTATAGCAATATCGGACCGGATGTATTTATCGAACAAAATATAATCGGCACAAAAAAAGTTCTTGAGGCGATGGAAAAAAATAACATTACAAAAATAGCTTTTGCCTCGAGCCAGGCAGTCTATGGCTTACTGGAAAAGCCGGCCTCCGAAGAAGCTCCAACAATGCCGGTTTCATACTACGGCATGTCAAAGCTGGCCTGTGAGGCGCTGATAAACAGCTATTGCCAAAACAAGAATTGGCAGGTTTGGATTTTCCGTTTAGCTAATATAACTGGCGCAAGACAAACACACGGAGTAATTTATGATTTTATTAAAAAATTAAAAACTGATGGTTCTACAATGCAAGTTCTCGGCGATGGCGCACAGAAAAAGTGCTACGTGCTTATTGATGAATGTATAAACGCAATTATGTTTGCGATTAAACAAACAACTGAAAAAGTTTCTGTATTAAATATTGGTTCGTACGAAACCATCGCTGTAATAAAAATCGCGAAGATTGTTGCGGAAGAACTAAAATTGAAACCGAAATTTATCTTCGAGAGCACAAAAACTGGCTGGCCAGGCGACCAATACGCAATAACCCTTGATACCAGAAAGCTAAACACACTTGGCTGGCACAGCAGATACTCGCAGGAAGAAACAATTCGATTGTCAGTGCAGCAAATTCTCAAAACTTAAAATAAAGTATCGCGAATATTAGCAGAGTCCACATTATTATGCCCAACAGCATTCTGCTATCATGAAAAACATCTTCGGGATGCCTTGTAATTCTGTCGCTCGAATAAGTCAAATAAAAATACCTCAATATTACATAAAGTGCAAACGGCAGTGTCAGCAGTAAATTTTTGTTGCTCAAAAAACTGTAAAAACTATACGACACTATCAAAGATGTCGTGGCAACTATCATAGACGAATTCGTAACTTCTTTTGTGTAAAATGCTAAGGTTGCGCGGTGCGCGCCGGCATTTTCACCAAGCACCGAAACTTCGCCAGCCCGTTTGCTGACTGATAAAAACATAGATAAAAGGAATGTACAAAGTACAAGCCATGGCGAAACATCAGAGCCAATTATAAATGTTCCAGAAACCGCACGAATAACAAACATTACAGCAATTGCAAGTATATCCGCAAACGCTTCTTTGCGCAGAAAGAAATTATACGCCTGGCCGACTAAAAGCAGCACGATTAATGATGCTGCAAAGCTGCGAGACAAAACAAGTGCAATTAATATTGCTGCACAAAACAAAATAATCGCAAGTAACGCTGCCTGCCATCGCTTCACTGCACCAGACACCAAAGGCCGGTCAGTCTTTTCCGGATTTACGCGATCTTTTTCTAAGTCAACTAAGTCATTTATTATGTAATTAACAGACGATACAAAACACAGGGCAAAAAATCCTATTGCAGTCAAAATAAGCAAATCAATTTTAAAGAAATTTCCGATGAAAACTATCGGCAAAAATATAACTAAGCCCTTGTACCACTGCCGCACTCTGATGAGATCACACACCTCTCGCAACATACAAACTTACCTACCGATAATCATAAAAATCATTCTACGTATGACATGGCATGCAGGACAACACTTTTTTGAAGATTTCTCTCGTTTGGTCACTGATAGGATTGTTTGTGTTACTTTTGCTGGCCTACTTCTCACAGCCGCAGGTAATCAAAATTTCTGATGTGGAACAGAACGTCGGCAAGTCTGTCGTGCTTTTTGGAACAGTTGAAAGCGCCAGCTATAAGGACAAAGCCTCGTTTATAGAAATATCTGATGAAACCGGAAACACAACTGTGGTTCTCTTTGAAAATCCATCCAACAAAACACAGGTTGGCGACCGGATTGGCGTGAAAGGCAAAGTCCAGTTCTACAAAAATAATTTCGAGCTGATCGCGGACGAAATCCGGTGTGTAGAATGCTAGACATACTGCTTGCATTTGCTTTTGGTGTGCTGGCCGGCACTGTCACCGGCCTGCTGCCAGGCATTCACACAAACACTGTTGCAATTCTGGCAGTCGGCGCACTGCCAATCTTTACCAAATATTTTTCTCTAATTGACATTGGAATTTTTCTATCTGTCATGGTTGTCATACATAGCTTCCTTGATTTTATTCCATCACTTTTTCTTGGCGCACCGGATTCTGATACCGCGCTTGGAGTTTTACCAGGCCACAGAATGCTGTTGCGCGGCGAAGGGTATGCCGCGCTAAAACTAACAGTTATCGGCGGCATCGGCGCTGCGATTTTAGGAATCTTAACACTTCCCGCATTTTTCGTTTTTGTAGAGCGCGTCTACCCAATATTAGAAAAGTTTATTGTACCAATAATAATTTCGTTTTCCATAATTTTCATCTTACTAGAGCCGAACTTTAAAAAACGCCTGTGGGCGCTGCTGATTTTCCTAATGGCCGGCTCGCTCGGCTTAATCGTGCTAAATAATTTAAGTATGCGCGACCCGCTCTTTCCGATGTTGTCCGGCCTATTTGGAGTTTCAACCCTGCTGGTTAGCATGCAAAGCAACACAAAAGTTGTGGAACAAAAATTCGATGATGCAATTGAATTTGGATTACATAATTTCTGGAATTATCTTAAAGCAACACTAAGCTCAATGCTGATGTCCGTGTTGCCTGCCCTCGGCTCAGCGCAGGCAACAGTCATCTCGCAGGCATTCGCCAAGAGCGACAAAGAGGGCAAAGATTTTCTCGTAATTGTTGGTGGAATCAATACCGTATCCGCAATTTTCGTCCTGACAACACTTTACTTGATTGGGAGAGCGAGAACTGGTGTCATCGCTGCGGTGAAACAATTTTTAGTTCTGGATTTTAGTTCTTATTTAATTTTGTTGACTGCTAGCATTACTGCAATTGGTATGGGTGCATACTTGACGTTAAAGCTTGGAAAATATTTTGCAAACAAAATCCAAAAGTTAAATTACCGGAAACTTTCTGTATCAATTATAATTTTCATAGTAGCTCTTGCCGCGATTTTTTCCGGGGTGACCGGCCTGCTTGTGCTTGCCGTCTCGACTGGGATTGGCCTGCTTGCTCCGAAGGTAGGCTGTAAGCGGATTCACGCGATGGCGTGTTTAATTTTTCCTGTAATATGGTATTTTATTTGACTATTTATTCTCGGACGCCGAATTCCTTGCCGATTCTTTCATTTATATCACGAATTGCTTTTAACATAGAAATATCCGCACCTACTTTTTCTGCAAAGGCGATGAGTGCCTGTAAATCTTTTGGTAAGCATGTTCCACCAAATGCCTTTCCGTGCACCGTGCCATACTTGCCAATTCTCGTATCCTGTCCAACAATCTGCGCCACAACATTTGAATCAACACCAATCTTTTGGCATACATAGTATATCTGATTCCAATACGAAATACGCGAAGAGAGTGCACAGTTTGACGCATATTTTATCATCTCTGCGGTTTTCATGTCCGTACGCAGAATCCGCACACCAAGTGGCTTGTAAACCTTCTCTAAAATATCACCTGATTTTTTGTCAAACTCGCCAATCACAATTCTGTCTTGCTGTAAGAATCCTCTTGAATAATCTTGCTCCACAGTCCACGTGCCTGCAATCTGCGTCATAAACTCTGGGTTCGTGCATAAACCAAAATCAACCCCGCATTTTTTCCCGGAATTTTTTTCTAAAATCATCCTGATGAGTTCTTCTGTGGTTTTTGGCACAACCGTACTGCGAACAACAATTAAATGATAGCCCGCCTTTTTTGCTAGCGCGGCGCCTACATTTTCTGATGCTGCAGCGATATGCATCAGATTAATCTCTCCCTCTTTCACTGGCGTTGGCACTGCTATGAATGTAATTTCAGAATTTTGAATAGCCTCAGTAAGATTATTTGTAGTTTTATGTCCGCGGGCCTTCAATTTTTCTAGCACGGATTCGCTAATATCATAAAAAATCACTGTGTGTCCTAGCTTTGCAAATCCCTCTCCCGTCGCGGAGCCGACGAAGCCGCTCCCGACCACGCTCATACTATCCATAGCAACACCTCCTTGCAAAGTTTTTTAATCTTATCGCTAGCAAGATTTGATATGAAGGCCATAATACTTGCTGCTGGGTTGGGGGAGAGATTGCGGCCGTTAACTCATGGCATACCAAAACCACTTCTTCCCGTTGCAGGCAAGCCAGTTATCGATTACGTACTAGATCAAATATTAAAATGTAAAGAGATAAACGAAGTTATTGTAGCAGTTTCTTACATGGCTGACGTTGTTACAAACTATCTATCTAAAACCAGAAGCGGCATAAACATAAGAACTGTCACAGTGCCAGGCTTTGACACTGGCGGCGACTTGAAGATTACCTTCGCAATTGCAAACACAACAGAACCAGTCCTTGTTGCATATGGTGACGAAGTCACTGACGTAGACGTATCTGAGCTGGTAAAATTCCATGATAAAAACAAAGGGCTTGCCACAATTGCATTATTCGAAGTTCCAAAAAAAGATACGGATAAATTTGGCATTGCGCGCTTGGAAGGCGACCAGATAACTGAATTTATAGAAAAGCCCAAACCAGAAGAAGCGCGGTCTAACCTTGCCAGCATCGGTTACTACATTATGGAACCGGAGGCGATCGACATGATACCACTAAAAAAAATAAAAACTGAGCACAGCGCGTTTCCTGAACTGGTTAAGCAAAAAAAACTGCGCGGCCTGAAAATGTCTGTGAGTATGTGGGTAGACATGGGCACCATAACTTCTTACATAAAAGCAAACAAGCTCGCTGAAATTCTGCTGCCGCCAGATTAATCAGGATAACTTGAATTCGCCGCTTGAAGCTCTTCTACGGACTAAACTCCGTGGTTTTCACGCCTCTCGCCTAGAAGGGCGAATTCAAGGAATGGAAAATGCGCGCTTAATCCCACGCCTTAAAAGGCGGAGTTTTCGCGCATTTTCCATAAGCTTAAAAACTTGTAAATTAACCTTCATGCATGGCCAAGCGTTCGCACAAACTACACCACAAAAAGATTCTACTCGAGGTCTTGATAATAATCGCAACTGTGCCGGTCTTCCGCGGCGCATGGGAGTTCTTAGATATAATAGTTGGTAAAGAATTGCAGGGCGTGCTATTTTCAGTTTTAATTGGCATAGCCGCAATCTGGTTTCTGATGCACTACTCACACCACTTGAGAATTGATTAAAATTGCGGTGGCCACTGCTGGCCCTGCTGCTGAAAACTCTGTTGTGCGTACTGGCGCGGCGGATTTTGTGCACCCCCCACACTCAAGCCTGAAAATTCTAGTGTACGTTCACCATGCAAACCGCCCAGCCCCGCGCCAGCGGATTCTGTTTCCTCCTGCTCGCCCGCGGATGGACCCAGTGCACGGTCAAACACCTCGCCAATAAAGTACCAAACCGGGAAAAATATCAAGATTGCGAGAACATTAACTAAGTTTATTTGTACGACGTTATAATAAATAGGCGTAGCGACGATCATAAGGTAAGAAACCTCGCGAATCCTGCCCAAGTATTTGACAATTGGCTTTGCCTTTGCAGACTCCAACATTATTAACAAGCCGAATAACACAAATATGATACCAATAATTAATTTTACCACAAATGCGACATCAAGCCCTACGAAATTTGCGGCAACCTGCCTCGTCCAGTCAAGGCCGACCCAGAGCGCAACAAAACCATTCGACATCGCGTTGCCAAATGATGTGCCCTTCCTCTCTTGATAATAATCCGTGAGAATCCAGTTGAGATAAACGGGAACCAGAATCCAGAGCATCTCAGGATTCTTTATCGGAGCTATGAGCAGCTGCCAGAACGCGGTTAGAATCTCTATCGGAGCAACCATTTTACAATTTCACACTGACGCAAGAAAATCCTTCAGGATTTTCTGCGCCCAGAAAATGCTTGCATTTTCTTGGGACTCGCCATTTATGTTCCCTGCTTGCTTCTATTAATCTGTTGACAACTTCATCGTAGGATTCACGCCTGCTGATGCGGATTTTCTTCAGCTTCGCCAGCGTCTTAGCATCAACCTGAATTGTAGTTTTTACCATCATATAGCACTACATAACTAGCCATAGCAACTATATAAGCTTTTACGTCAGCTAAGAATTACAAATAATACCATAGTTCACAGAAGCGACAATCTTTTAAAAACATTTATTCTGGCGTTGTCATGTCAATCTATGTCATACTATCTGTTTTGGATTTACTGGCAGGCTTCCTAATTCTAATCAGAAAAGATTTCGGCTTTGCAATCCTCGGCTTCGGCCTGTTCATGTTAATCAAAGGCTCGTACTCTTTTTTCACTGCTGTCTCCTCAGGATACTGGCTGGACTGGATGGGCGCAGTTGACATGCTGGCTGGCATCTGCCTTATGCTGATTTATGTTGGATTCGGGCCTGCTGCATTGGTGACAATTGGCGGGATTGTGATTGCAAAAGGTGCATACTCTTTGATCCGGTCCGCCATAGCCACGGGCAAAGCATAGAATGATTTTTAAAGGCGAAAATATTCAATACCGCATGGCCACAGATAGGAAGGGTATAACACCCATAATAGCAATTATACTCATATTAATGATGGTCGTCGCAATCGGCGGCGCGATGTTCTACTGGCTCACACGAATTCAAGGGCAGGGCCAGGGCGGAATTGAGAGCTTTCAAGGCCGTTTCTTCACAACGGCCGCGACGCAGGCAAACGTTCTCAGAGTATACTACAACGGCAGCAGGCTCGAAAATGAGGTGATATCGGTGTTCCTGCAAAACATCGGAAATTCCAATATACCTACCACCGTTAATGGCACAGCTCCACAAACAGAGTGGCTCTTGTCAGATTCCTTCGGCAGAGGCATATGCAGTACTAACTTCAACAAAACAGGCGGTACGCCAGATTGTATTCGCGGCTGTGGCGCAGACATACTACCGGGGCAAATTCGCGAACTGAGGGTAAGCCTCACTGGCAGCACATGCACGCTCGCAAATGTGACAAACGGAACGCAAGTTTCGATTATATTGGACTTTTCCGGAAAAACGACAACATCGGCAAGCTTCATAAAAGAAGTCACATAACCCACAGCAACCAAAGTATTTTAAGATTTTCTAAACCAATTTCAGCATGAAACTATCTTTCCGTTGGCTCGCGGTTCCAGTATTAACCACACTCATTTATTTAATAATTCGCTTAGTGGACCAGTCGCAAATGATTTGGATTTTTCCAATAGATCAATTTGCTAACGATTATAGCAGCCATTTAGCCAATTTATATTTTCTAAAGACCTACGGATTTCACGCAACAATTCCAAACTGGTATGATGGAACTTATGTGCTATTTAAGTACTATCCATTTCTATGGCATTTTTTCGCACTTCCATTTTATCTAATAACAAATAATTTACAGCTTGCGGCGTTTAGTTCGTTAGTTGCAATGTACTCAATAGGCCTGGCACTAACTTACAAACTTGGCATAATAATAAACATCTCACGAATCAAACGGCTTGCTTTTTTTGCATTTTTTTTCGCGAATCCAATCGCAATTGGCGTTTTTCTAAGATTAGGAAAGCTTCCGGAAATGTTCGGCTGGCTAGTCTTTCTCGCACTGGCCTGCCTAGTTTACAGCTATAAAACAAAGGATGAACTGGACTGGAAGTTTTATCTCGCACTGATAGCGATTTTATCTGCGCTATTCTACTCACACTCACTGGTCTTCATCACATCCTTCGTATTTGTAGCTGGATTTTTCATTTTCCGTATTTTAAACCATAACTACAAATCAATTCTATTTGGCGCAGCTTCGCTTGGGGCGGTCGCAGGGCTTACTTCGTTTCTGTGGCGCAACATGCTAACGGCCTCAAACCCAGCAAAGTATCACATTACACAAAGTTTTGTGCCACTCCAATGGCTACTGGACAACTCTATTGCCACACGCAATGATCGCATGGTGGGATTTATTATGCCCATCATATTTCTGGTGATTTTTGTGCTATTTTTGAAATCAAAGAATTTTGACGCGCAGGAACTAAAGTTTTATTTATTTCCTGCAATTTTTGCAGTGCTCTATTTAACGCGATTGCCCGCGTACATTCCAATAATAAACAGAAGCGCGCCGGATATGTACCACATGTTATTTTTATTTTATTCGCTTATCCTGCTTCTAAGTATTGATCTGACAAAGTTATGGGCTAGCCTATCTAAATTCCTGCTTCTTACAGTTTTCATTCTACCACTTATGGGCATCGGAATATCAATAGTTGAAACGCCGTGGTTTATGCAGCATAATTTATCAGTGAAAGAAACAATAAATCTTTTAGATGACGTAGACGGCAAGCTCGTCATATTAAACGCCCCGTCAGGAGTAAGCCGGTTTGGCATATACTCCTATGGCGCAATATACAAAAATATTACCACAACACAAGGTTGGAGCCCAATTGGAATAACAAATGAGCAGGCGACGAAACGTAATTCTCTAGCAACTTGTGCAAGCAGCCAGAACTGTACCTGCCTATCTGATGCGCTTAGAAAATTAGATATAACAAATGTTATTTTTTACGGAAAAGACTGCACGCCATTTTCAACATGCCTAAACGTAAAATCGGCCGGAACAACTGCCTGCCTTATGAAATTACCTGCCTGATGTCTGCAAGCTTCGTGCCACATAATTTGCACTCGCTTTCCAGCCTTTTTGCACATTTGCACACATAGCCAACCAGTTTTGCTGGCACACCAACAACAAGCCCGTAGGCCGGCACATCCTTCGTAACGACCGCCCCAGCCGCAACAAGCGCAAATTCTCCGATCGTGACTGGCAGCAGGACAGCCTTCGCACCAATCGATGCGCCCCGTTTGATTAATGTTTTTGAAAGCGTCCAATCCTGCAGGCTTTTCAGAGTGCCATCCGGGTTTATCGCACGCGGATTCAGGTCGTTTGTTGTTGTACAGGCTGGCCCGAGGAAAACTCCATCTTCAAGCGTGACGCCTTCGTAAACTAAAACGTTATTTTGAATCTTACAATTGTTGCCTATTACCACGCCATCGCCAACGTAAACATTGCCGCCAATGTTGCAGTTCGTGCCGATTTTTGCGCCTTTGCGCACCGTAGACTGGCCCCACACACGCGTCTTGTCGCCGATTTTCGCTGCATCAATTTCTGCATCCTTGCCGACTACGCAATTAATGCCTATCTCGGCGCCTTCGTACACTGCAGCATTCTGGAAAATTCTGGTGCCGTCGCCTATTTTAGCGCTCGGATGGACCTGTGCGCTTGGATGTACCTGAATAGTCATGCCAAATCACCAACAACAAATTTTAAAACGCTTTTGTTTCACAATTATGCGGAGTGTGTGAGATTGATTCAGATTGCCAAGCCAATTATAGGTGAAGAAGAAAAACGCGCGGTAATAGACGTCCTCGAATCGGGGCAGATATCGCCCGGCAAGAAAGTTGAGGAGTTCGAGCACGCATTCGCATCTTACGTCGGAGCGAAACACGCGATTGCGACCTCATCCGGCACGACTGCAATAAAAGCAATCCTGATGGTCAATAAAATCGGACCGGGCGACGAGGTAATTGTACCGTCGCTGACCTTTGGCGCGACAGCTAGCCCAGTCTTGTTTTGTGGGGCCCGCCCGGTGTTCGCAGACATCGATCCAGACACATTTAACATCTCACCACAATCAATTCAGGAAAAAATCACGGCAAAAACAAAGGCGATAATGCCTGTGCACTTGTTTGGCCTGCCATGCGAAATGAAAGCAATTGCAGAAATTGCAAACGACAAAAAGCTCATTTTAGTTGAGGATGCCTGCCAGGCGCACGGCGCAGAATATTTTGGTAAAAAGATTGGCTCAGAAAATACTTCCGCATTTAGTTTCTATGCTACAAAAAACATGACAACCGGCGAGGGTGGAATGGTAACTACTAATAATGATGCAATTGCTGATGGGTGCAGGCGCGTGCGCAACCACGGGCAAAGCACGCGCTATCAGTACGTAGAGCTAGGTTATAATTTTAGAATGACAAACATACACGCAGCGATTGGCATCGAACAATTGAAAAAGCTTGATGCCATGAATGCCGCAAGAATAAAAAATGCTTCTTTCCTGCGCGAAAATTTACCGCCTATGATAAAAATACAAAAACAAATCGCCGGAGCAAAACACAGCTATCACCTATTTTCGGCCAGAATGAAAAACCGCGACAAAACACTCAAAATATTAAACGAGGCGGGCATAGAATCTGGCGCGTACTATCCGACACCCGTACACAAAACCGAGCTGTATAAAAAATTGGGCCACAATACGAGTTTGCCGAACACCGAATTAGTATGCCGGGAAATATTTTCCCTGCCAATACATCCATCGCTAACCGAAGAGGATTTGTTTTACATAACGGAGGTAGTGAAGTCAATATGCGCGTCGCAGTTATAGGAGTAGGCAACATGGGCAGGAACCACGCGCGCATCTACTCACAACTAGCTGAATTGGTTGCAGTTTCTGATGTGAACGAGGAAAACGGAAAAAGTTTAGCTGCACAGTTCAATTGCAAATACTATAAGAATTATAAGGAGATGCTTGATGTCGAAATGCCTGCCGCTGTTTCGATTGCAGTACCAACCTCATTGCACAAAGAGGTTGCTCTTGAAGTCATAATGCGCAAAATAAATCTACTTATTGAAAAGCCGATAGCTACGAACGTTCCTGATGCAAAACAGATAGTCACAGCTGCAAAAGAAAATGGTGTGAAATTAACAGTTGGCCATGTCGAACGCTTCAATCCAGCTGTCATAAGGCTAAAGGAACTGATTGTAGCAGGCACGCTTGGTGAAATTAGTTCCATAATTGCGCGGCGGGTTGGTGTTGCCGGCAATCCCATCAATCGCTACGAGAACATTATGATAGACTTAGCGATACACGATGTTGACATAATTAATTACCTATTGGATAGGCTTCCAACAGAAAAAGTCTGTCTTAAAGGCCAGGCGATAAATAATAAAGAAGATTATGCAGACATACTTTTGAGTTATGGTAAAACAAATGCATTCATACAGGTCAACTGGATAACACCAATTAAAATCCGCACGCTGCACATAACTGGTACAAAGGGCTACGCAGAACTTGACTATGTTAATCAAGACCTAAAATTTTGTCGGCTTAATATGCCTTCCGAATATAAAACATATGATGAATTTGTTGCAAAATTCGGCCAGTCGCAGATAACAAAAATAGAAATACAAAAAGACGAACCATTGCGGCTTGAACTCGCCGCTTTTTTAAATGCTGTTAAAAACAATGATGTGCCCGCAGTTACTGGTGAGGAAGCGACATCTGCACTCGAAATAGTTTCTAGCGCTTAATCGACTCTAAAACAATATGCGCCAATATTTTTTTGAAAATTTCTATATCAAACTTTTTCGCATTCTCTCTAGCAGCCGCAGCCATTCTTGCCAGCTGTGTCTCATCACTGAGCATACTTTCAGTTTTTTTTCTTATTTCTTCATGCGCATCGAACAAAAAACCGGTTTTTCCATCAACTATTATTTCGCCTGGCCCACTATCACGACCAAAAGAAAGCGTAATACAACCCGCGCTCTGCGATTCAACTATAACATTACCAAAATGCGCCCAATTCGGGTGCCAAAAAAACTTTGCGCGCCCGTACAAGTCCAGCAATTCTTTAAAATCTATGTTTGCTAACCAGCATATGTTCTCATCTGAATATTTTGCTTTAAGATATGAATAATAATCCGCCGCCCGATTTTTGTCCTGCTCGTGTGTTGGGCCGACTACATAAAGCGCATAACCAGCAATACTTGACTTTCTAAATTCTTCTGCCAGCTTATCAAAGTTGTAGATTGGATTATAGAATCCAACACATAATATTATGTTTTCTTTCTTCTTTGGTAAAAACAATGATGTGTCTGTCGGCGGATTTATAACCACCGCATCCGCGCCCCAGTATGATTTTACCATACGACAAGTAAAATTGCTATTTGACATTATTTTTGTAACACGTTTGGCAAAAAATATCTCAAGGCCCTTGATAAATTTTTGGTAAATCTTTTTGTGCGCTGGCTGTAGATTTAAGTAGTTTAGATTGTATGCGCTTGCAGGGTAATGACAATAGTGCAGCGCAGGAATTCCGAGTAGCAACGGCACAAACAAAGATGTTATCACTCCACCAGTTTCTATGACTACGTCCGGCTTGAACTCACGGCACATCCTCCAGACTGCCGGCGAGTGATTCCAAAACGCATTGATGTTATTCGCCTTGTCAGATAAAAAAGTCCGGCCTGCAGAATAAATTTTAAAATCACTTATGGATGGGAACTTCGCCTTCAGAAAATCGCGGTTGTGGTGCACGCAGGCCAGCGCAACTTCGAAGCCGGCTTTCTGCAGCTGGTCAGCAACGAGAAATGAAAATTTCGGGCCGCCTCGCAATGCAGAAAGTTCATAGGCAATTATTCCAACACGTATCTTACGTTCCATAACACTTATGAGACAGAAAGTAATTTAAGCTGTTTGGCACATTAGTAGTTGATTTTCATAGACTTACCGTTCTTGTGCAACGACTTATCAGCAGTCTCAAGCACTTTCACAATCTTCGCACCATAGACACCATCCGTTATTGGCGTTTTATTTTCCTTTATGCACTCCAAAAAGTGCTTGCACATATCCGGCAGCGCCCCTACAACAGCATGCGGGTAGATAGCAGAATTTTTATATTCCAAGTCTGCGGCGGTCTGTGGCTCCGGCGTTTTCAGAATAACGCCTTTGTCATGAACTTCTACTTGCGGGTCCTTATCTAAGTTATAGACCAGCATTTTTTCTGCACCCACAACTATTGTTTCGCGAACCTTGAACGGGTGAAGCCAGCTCATGTGAATTGAGGCCTGCTGTCCGCCTGGGAATTTCAGAATCATGTTTGCATTGTCTGCAATATCTTTTATCACAGTCGCTGTGCCAAACGCGCTAACCTCGTTCGGGAAATCTCCAAGCAAGTGCGCAATAATAGCAATATCATGCGGCGCTAAATCCCAAATAACATTTGTTTTGTCCGCCTGATACAAACCAAGATTTAATCTGCGCGAGGTTACAAACTTCGGCGCGCCGATCTCACCGCGACCTATGAGTTCCTTTGCCTTTCTTATCGCTGCGGAATAAATGAAGGTAGAGTCCACCATTAGCTTGACATTTTTCTGGCTAGCCAGCTCAACCAGCTTAAGCGACTGCGAGTAAGATTTCGCGATCGGTTTCTCGACAAACGCGTGCTTGCCAGCCTTCAGAACTTTTCGCGCAACTGCGTAATGTGAAAATACTGGCGTTGCAACGGCAATGGCATCTGACTTTCGAATTGCTGTAGAAATATTTTGTGTTGTTTCAATGCCAAGCTTCTCTTTTATCGAGGCCAGCCTCTGCTCAGATAAATCACATGCAATAACATTTTCTTTTCCAATCAAGTCACAAAACTCACGTATGAGCTTCGAGCCCCAATAACCACAACCAATTATTCCAACTCGCATAGCTGTTTGATTTAAGAAAGCGTTAAAAAAGTTTTGCTACCTTACACTCAGATGAAAATTCAAATATTAACCGGAGCGAGAGAGAAGTTTCCCGCCGTCCGGCTGCACGACTTTGACCACTTACCGCACTGGTTCCGCGAGCTGGGCCATGATGTTGATATTGTCGCAAGGGGCGAGTGGAAAAATTTCTATCTAAAATATTTGAAGTTCAAGCCCGATGTACTAATTTCGGTCGGCCTCATTGCGGCGCTGCCAGCCTTCCTAAAAAGAATTGGCTTGATAAGAAGAACAATTTTAGTAAATGACTGGACAGATTACTGGACAGACATGATGGCCACAAAATACCCGCTGGCCTGGCTTGCCTTCTTCGAGCACTACGGCATACAACACGCGGATTTTGTTGTCACCTCAACGATTGCAAATCTTGAGCGATGCAAATTATTTAACAAAAAATGCTACTACCGCGTTCACGGCGTCGATCTGGATTTCTCGAAAGGCGAGCCGGCAAAACTAGCGGGAAAATTTAACATTTTGTATTTTGTCTCACAGGAAAAATCAAAGCGCCTCGACAGGCTGATAACTGCAGTCAACGAAGTATCAAAGAAGATTGACTGCCACCTGTATTTAATTGGAAAACCAAATCCAGACTTTCAGAAAATTGCTGGCCAGAACATACATTTTCTTGGCTTTGTCTCAGATGAAGACTCGATCGCGTACTTCAAGGCATGCGATGTTGTTGCAATGACAATGGATTCGGACGGCTCGCCAAAGCTATTTCAGTATTTCAAGGCTGGCAAGCCGCTTCTCGTGTTGCGCGGCAAAATTTCAAACATCATGACACACGGCGAAAATGCATACATCGCACAAGATTTGTCAGCTGGAATTTTGGAGCTATACGAAAAGCCGGAGTTAAGAAAAAAACTCGCGGCGGGTATTTCCAAAATGCCCACAAAAAGCTGGAAGGAAGTCACGCAGGATTACATAACTATTTTGGAAAATGAACTAAAAATTAAACAAACTATTTAAATTTTCTAAACACGCGGTAATTTCCGATTATTAGTTCTTCTACGCAGCCCCAAACTAAATGGTCTATGGCATCTTTTGGCTTCATTATCATCGGCAGGCCGTGTTTGTTAAAGCTCGTATTAAGAACGGTTGAAACACCAGTCCTCTTCTCAAATTCGTGAATCAAATCATAATACTCTTTATTGTACTCTCGCTTAACTGTCTGCGGCCTAAGCGTTTTGTCAATATGCACAACAGCGGGTATCTCTTTCTCCGCTTTTTCGGTTGCATCGAAACCCAAAATCATAAATGGCGCGTCCGCTGCATTAACAAGATAATTTTCTTTTTTATCTGCCATCATGCTAGGCGCAAACGGCATAAACCAATCGCGCTTTTTCAGGTATTTATTAATTCTGTCTTTCATGCCCGCAATCCTTGGGTCTGCCACAACAGAACGGTTTCCGAGCGCCCGCGGGCCATATTCCAGCTTGCCCTGAAACCAGCCAACTACTCTGCCGGAATCCACAAGTTCTGCTGCTGTTTTTGGTGCGCTGGCCAACTTTTCGAAGTTCAGGCCGAAATTGTCAATTTCCTTTTCTATTTCTTCATCTGAATAATCTGGGCCGTAATAAACATGCTCCATTCTCCACTGCTTGAACGAGCCGCGCTCGCGCATTAGCTTATGGCACCAATAAAGTGCTTAGCCTGTCTGTACGCCTGCGTCGCCTGGGTTTGGATGCACAAATATATCTTCTACTTCTCCTAATTCGCGTATTCGCTGATTCAGTTTAACATTTAGCGCCACGCCGCCGGCCAGGCAAACCTTTGGTAGTTTAGTAAAATTAACTGCATTCTTTGTAATCTTAACTGCAACCTCTTCCAGAACTTTCTGAGCCGCAGCAGCGATATCTTCATTCTTATATTTGCCAGCATATTTTAAAAATGGATTATCGTTTTGAAATGTCGTATCGTATTTATAGCGAGCAAAAAGCTTGCTATCGGTAAAGTCTATTTTATGCGAGTATACTGTCCCGCCAAAATTTCCAACGAATTTCAAATCCTTGACATCGAGCATCCCTGCAAATTTGTTGTATAAAACGTTTGGATTACCATAGCAGGCGAGGCCCATTGTCTTGCCTTCCCCATCGTTGGCCTTAAACCCAATCGCTGCGGTCGCTTTAGCATAAAAAAAACCTGGCGAATCACTATCCGACGTTCTTGCAATCTCGGTAAGCTCGCCATCCTTCCCAACATAAACCGTACTAGCAATTCCATCGCCGGTGCCATCCATAGTTATTATTGTTGCATCATTATGGCCCGATGTATAGTATGCTGATGCGGCGTGGCTAAGATGATGGTTTACGTAATAGACTGGACAATCTATGCCAAAACCACGCAAATACACCTTCAAGGTTCGATTCTCTATCAACGCATGCGGAATTCGCAGCATATTCTTGACATTAAGAGACCGCACATAGTGCCACGTCGGGTTTTCAAATGGTATGGTAACCGCATCAATCTGCGCGGGGTTTATTTTTGCTATGCGCAAAACTTCCTTTATTGAGTTTATTGGAAGACTACTATCGTGTTTTATGCCCGTAAGCCTATCTTCATTTACCGCCGCAATTATCTGGCCATCCCTTACGAGCGTAGCACCGGTCTCATGCGGCTGGTGTGGTACCCATAATATCCCTAACACACAAACCATGTGGAATTATGAAAGCAAAAACCATAAAAGAGTTTCTACTGTTACGATCATATGACTAAACGATTGATTATCTGCTTTTCTGACAATGACATCCGCGAAACAGTCAGGCTGGCTCAGCAAGAAAACGATAGCCTGGTCATAGCAATGAACGAAGATATTTCAGAATTCCGCAAAAATAATCTCTACTTTAAGACGCTACAGGCCTATGCGCTCAACAACGTGCTGTCTAGTTTGCCAAAACTGGTTTACGAACATTACTTAAAATGGGGAAATCTCGCAGTTAATGGACTGCAGTTAAAAAATATTCTAAAGTCAGAAAAATTTGATTTTTGGCAAAACGCGCAGGCCACGTTCTGTGACAAATTGTACGCACACAAAACGCCCGACTTGAAATTCGTTTTAATTTTCAAAGAGATATTTTCAGCTGAAACGCCGGGCGAGGTTTATGCAAATCAAAATACGCCTGCTGGCCCAGCTGCAGGAGTGGTTGCAAAAAGCCTTGGCTTAAGCTTTAAGAAATTTGGCAAGCCGGCCCTAAAAAACCCAATTATACCTATTCTGGCAAGACTTTCGCATGCATTAGTTCTTACACAAACAAAAAAACTGGAATATCCAGCTATGACGAAAACCGGAAAAAGGAGAATAATTTTTGTACTCTCAATGCCTTCTGCGCTTCAGGCACTGTTACCGATAATTGAAGCTGTGCGAAAAAAGTTTGACGTACTCTGCGTATTAGTAGAAATATCAAAAAACGAAAATCTTGAGATGCAGACAAAGAAAAAAAATATGCCATACGTCATGTTACAAAGCTATTACTCGCCATACGTACACAAGCGCGTCAAAGAAATATATGAGTTCTATGGGCGCATCGATTTTCTGGCCTTAAAATTTGAGTTTTTAAGAGTGGATGTCACAGCCATGATTAAAAATATATTTAAATTCTACTTCCAGCCACGGCAATACGCATATGAAGTAATATTAGTGAATGAGCTTTTCAAAAACATGATTATTACCGAACAGCCAGATATTATAATTACTGTTGATGAGTCTTCAGACCTTTCAAAGCCGATGCTAGATTATGCAAAAAGCGTTGGCATTAAAACGCTGGCAATGCAGCACGCTTTTCTTGAGCAGTATCCTGCATTTGAAAACACAATCTCGCCGGATAAAATTGCTGCATGGGGCGCCGCATCTGCTGGCCAGTATGCCTCGCAGGGCTTTCCTGCAGAGCGCATCGCAATTACCGGCTCTCCAAAGTTTGACGCGCTAGTGAGTCAAAAGTTTGACGCCGCGGCGGCAGCACAAAAGTATGGCTTGGATACAACAAAGAAGACAATCTTATTCGGAAGCCAGCCGATCTTGGAGAGCGAGCTGACAGCAATTCTTGACGCGCTGGTGAGTTATGTAAACGCAAACG
>CAZUEL010000005.1:0-19759 GCA_964619325.1 Candidatus Woesearchaeota archaeon
AGTTACGCGGAGCTCAGTTCGATGTTCCCAAAGGCCGGCGGGGAATATGTTTATCTTGAACACGCGTTCAGCCGCAGGCTTGCCTTCTTGATTGGCTGGCTCATAGTTTTCGGTGGCGTTGTAACTGCGGCAACTGTTGCACTTGGTTTTTCAGGCTACTTTTCCGCAATTTTCCACACGCCGTTGATTTCAATAGCTTTAGTGCTGATAGTCCTGCTCTCGCTTTTGAATTTCTGGGGCATGCGGGAGTCTGCGATTACACATATAATTGCCACCATCGTTGAGCTTGCTGGCCTCGTTCTGGGGATTGCTTTCGGCCTAAAACATTTTGGTTCGGTGGACTACCTTGCGCTTCCTTCGTTTGGAGTCACCGGTGTCTTGAGCGCAACCGCGCTGATATTTTTTGCATATCTGGGTTTTGAAGACATCGTTCGGCTTTCCGAGGAGACAAAAAATCCAAAACGCACGATACCATCCGCACTCATGCTGTCAATCATAATTTCGACAATACTTTACATCTCTGTTGCGATTGCTGCAGTAAGTGTTGTTGGCTGGGAGAAGCTTGCTGCGTCTGAGGCACCGCTTGCCCTTGTGGCGCAGTCCGCGTTTGGCGCAAAGGCATTTTTCGTTCTGGCAGTCATCGCATTGTTCGCAACACTAAATACTGTCCTAGTCACACTGGTTGCGACATCAAGAATGCTGTACGGCATGGCAGAGGAGCATGGCCTGCCAAAGATATTTTGCTCGGTCCACGACAGGTTGTGCACACCATGGTTCTCGATTTTTATCACTGGTGGCGCCGCGCTCGTGTTCACGCTGGCAGGCAGGATAGAATTTGTGGCTTCGCTTGTGGACTTCGCACTTTTTGTGACATTTGCGCTCGTGAACGCCGCACTCATCTGGCTGCGACATAAATTGCCGAAGATGCAAAGGCCGTTCAGAACCTGGGCGCCGCTGGCCTGGCTGGGAGTTGTATTCAGCATAGGTATGCTGTTTTATCTCGACAAGCTGATTATCGCCGGCGGAGTTGCGATGGTTGTAGTGGGACTGCTGGTTTACGAAGCAATTAAAAAACGAGTGTAATCAAATATAATAAACTTAATAAGCCAATTTGGGTGAATCCAATTATGGCAACTGATCCTGTGTGCGGAATGAATGTAGATGAAAAAACCGCAACAATAACAAAAGTAATCCGCAATACGAAATATTATTTCTGCTCGTCAAACTGCCTCGTTACATTTGAGGCCCCGGAGAAAGAGCTTGAGAATTTGAAAACTACTTTGATTGCTTCCGGCATTTTGACTGCGATTGTTTTAATACTGGCGTTTGCGCCACACACTCACTTTTTGTATGAGCACTATCTCCTGCTCGCCTTGGCAACAGTCGTGCAGTTTTATGGCGGGTTGAGATATTATCGCGGCGCGTGGGACGCAATGAGCGCAAAGACAGCAAACATGGACACGCTTGTCACGGTCGGCACGACTGCGGCATGGGGTTACAGTGCTGCTGCGGTTTTCCTGCCACAGATTTTCACAGGTGGTATGTATTTTGACACATCAACTGCGATTATCACACTAATTCTGCTCGGTAAATTTTTCGAGGAGATTGCAAAAGGGCGGGCCTCGCTTGCGCTGAAAAAACTTTTGGACCTTGCGCCGAAAACTGCAATTGTTATTAGAGATGGGCAGGATGTCGAGATTCCAATTTCCGAAATTAAAGTTGGAGATGTTTGCATTGTCAAGCCTGGCGAAAAAATCCCAACAGACGGGCTCGTGCTATCCGGCCACTCATCAGTTGACGAGTCCCTAGTTACGGGTGAGAGTTTGCCAGTTTCAAAATCTATTGGGGACAA
The DNA here is from genome assembly GCA_964619325.1 of Candidatus Woesearchaeota archaeon. Taxonomy (GTDB): domain Archaea; phylum Nanobdellota; class Nanobdellia; order UBA10117; family UBA10117; genus CAZUEL01. Next base: position 1,853 of record CAZUEL010000005.1, read on the forward strand.
GGTGATCGGCAGTACGATAAATAAATCCGGCTTATTGAAAATCAAAGCGACAAGGGTTGGCAACGACACTGTGCTCGCGCAGATTATTGATTTGGTCAGCAAGGCCCAACTTTCCAAGGTACCAATACAAAGGCTGGCCGACCAGGTTTCTGCTTATTTTGTGCCAGTGGTCATAATGATTGCAATCCTCGCTGGTGCGCTCTGGATTTATGCAGGCCATGATTATATTTTTGCGATGACCATTGCGATTGCTGTCCTAATAATTGCCTGCCCGTGTGCCCTCGGTTTGGCAACACCGACCGCCCTGCTTCTTGGTACCAGCAAAGGTGCAGAGGGTGGAATTTTAATCCGGAATGGTGCGGCGCTTGAGCGCTCATCAAAAGTTGACACAGTTGTTTTCGACAAGACCGGCACACTGACTGAGGGCAAGCCAAAAGTAACTGGCCTGCACTTCCTGCAAGTCGAGAAACCAATTTTCCTGAAATACGCAGCGATCGCTGAGAAGGGTTCTGAGCACCCGCTCGCTGCCGCAATATTAGAGTACGCAAATGTCCGCGTTGAGCGCCTGAGGGATGCAACAAACTACCAGACAATTCCGGGCAAGGGGATAAAAGCAAAATACCTGAATAGTGTTATTCTGGTCGGCAACCGTGAACTAATGCGCGAAGAAAAAGTAGACCTCTCTGATGGTGACATCGGCATTCACAACTTGGAGTTGCAGGGCCAGACAATCGTGTTGGTAGCGTACAACAAGAAATTCCTTGGTGCGATCTCTATCGCAGACACAATTAAGCCAACCGCTAGGAAGGCAGTCAATGCGCTTTTGATGTCTGGTGTTGGTGTTTACATGATTTCTGGCGACAACGAACGTGTGGCGAGGCATATTGCAGGCCAGCTTGGCATCACGAATGTTTTTGCGCCGGTGCTTCCGCAGGATAAGGAGAAACGGGTGGCGCAGCTGCAGCGTGAGGGAAAGATTGTCGCGGCAGTTGGAGATGGAATAAACGATGCGCCGATGCTGGCCAAGGCGGATGTTGGCATTGCACTCGGCTCAGGAACAGATGTGGCAAAAGAGACCGGTGGAATTGTCTTGATAAAGAACGATCCGATGGATGTTGTTAAATCTCTGAAGCTCGGCAGATATTCCATCGGCAAGATAAAACAAAACCTATTCTGGGCGTTTGCCTACAACGTGGCCGCAATCCCAATCGCAGCCGGCATCCTGTATCCATTCTTCGGCTTTCTGTTATCGCCAGCCATTGCTGCGTTCGCGATGGCGTTTAGTTCTGTTACTGTGGTGGGGAACTCGCTGCTGATGAAGCGGTTTGTATTATAGATTCCAATCCATCGCCCGCAGCGGTTTGTCCAAAGGCCTGCTGGTAAGTTGTTCTAACTGTACTTTGCCTCATTTTTACATCAGTGCGCGACAAAATACCTAAAATTCTACTCTTTTCTAGACACCAATATTTTATTCTCCACTGCCTGCCATCGTAAAGTGTTACTTCACCATTATCGGGTTTTAGTATGCCCATATCCTCTAGTGTGTAAAATAAAGCTCTATCGTCTGGCGTTAGTATATTATCTATGATTCTTTCGTTGAAACCAAAAAACCCTAAAACATATTTGGCAGTCTCTTCAGCGTCCACGAGTTTCATTGGCCTGCCGTTAGCCAGTACGATTGCATTTCTAAGTTCCTTCAGCGTAACAAAATCGCATTCCGACTCCGCGCGCTTGCGTAGGAGAACAGTAGCGTGACTGTTTTTTTCGCGCTGGGTTTTGCGTTCCTCAACATATCTATCAAACATTTTGCGTGCTTGCTGTTCATGCCCTTGCAAATATACAACCGCAACTTCTTGGCGATGAAATAAAATTCTCCTAAAATTGCCATAATAAATGAGCCTGTTTTTTTCGCCGAACCTGGCAGTCAATTCACGCCAAGATACCGCACCGCCGCGCGATGCCACATATGCAGTAATTTTTTGGGTGGCACTGTTTCTGGTGTGTTGTGCCATGTTGGACGGTATGCTAAGTTCTTCACGCCGCCTGGCTATGACTTTGCGAGCCACTCCGAAATGCCGGCCCAGCGCGGAATCGCTTAAGCCCGTTTTATGTAGTCTCAGAAGTTCTTTCAAGTCTATTTCTTTACGAGCCATGCCAATTCTACGAGGGAAAAGGCTTAAATACTTGAATAGTAAAACCTACACATAAAAATCAAGGAGGTGTGAAATGGTAAGAAAGGCTTTTGGGGGAATGACGGTATCATTCGGCAAGTGCGGCTGCTCAATGCGCGATGTTTTCGGCAGTGGACACTTAGCTCCGAGTGAGATGACTAAGAAGTTGTGGAAACACATTAAAGGCTCGCACAGCGGATTAATGAAGAAGTAAATGTTATTTGATTTTTTATTTTTAAAATTTTTGTAGAAACTCCAGCTCACAGTAAGATTTAATAAGCTTAAGTTAGTTAGAAGATTATGGGAGACGTTAGGGTCGCATCTGTTGAGCCGGCAAGCCCAGGCGACGTAATGGCAGTAGGCCTTCTTTCAAAGCTTAAGCCCGTGTTTCCGGAACACGAAGTTGATATGAGAAGAAACCCGGGCGGGGATTTTTGGCAAATTGTTTTAAGAAAATCTTTATTTGATACCGTAGTTCTTGCGGAAACCTGTGTTGCGGCAGGCGAGCCGCCACACGGAATACTTGTTTATGCACCAGAGATTTTTACTCACGCCAAGGCGGTTGCGGATGCATATGCAAGACAATCAGGGCGTGATGTGGTAGTTATTGAGAGTTATGTTGATGGGGTGCTAAGGCAAGCCGTACAGCCAGCCGCAGCCTAAAGAAACTCCTTCCCGCTCGCCAATTTATTCTCCTTCTTCTCGTAGATTATAGCGTAATCTTCCAATTTAGTTCCGTGCGACTCTTTTGACTTCCTCCTGCGGACTTTGATGAACACAGGGTAATTAACTGCCTCGCCGATGACTAAGCCCTCGCCGACCTTGAGCGAGTTCACGATGTCCAGCGTGCTTTGGGAAATTGCCTCCGAGCTTTTTTTGATGTGGTCTAAGTCATATGGGTTTGTGATTTTCAAAATGATTTGTGTGTTGCACTGCGAGAGCGCGGTTGTTGATAGCTGGACTGGCCTCTGGGAGATCAAGCAGAGGTTGGCGTAGAACTTTCGCCCCTCTCTGGCCAGCAGCTCGATGATGTGCCGGCTCAGAGCCTCTGAGCTTCTTGTTCCTTCGGGACAGAAGTTGTGCGCCTCTTCAATAATTTCTAAGTATGGTGGGACCCTGCCCTCGCGGCGCAGGTTGAAGAATTTTGTGGAGAATTGCCTGACAATTAATTGCTTCCGCCGCAAATCCAAAACATTTCTGAGATTTAGAATAACCATCTTGCCCTGCTCCAAAAGATTTTCGTAACCGGGGTAATCATCCTGCGCAAAAATCTGTAAGTCCTCAAGTTCGGAGAGCCAGCCAACCAGTGCATCGCGCGAGGCTTTTTTTATGTCCTCAGAGATTTTTACAGCGTCAATTACATCATTCAGCTCAAAGGTGTGCTTCTCGTTTTTCAGCGCGTGTAATACTTTTCCAAGTTCGCGGATTTGCACGGGCGACATCTCTGGCAGGAGTGCGGCGAACATCCGCTCGCCAGTATTCTTTACTGCTAGCCGAACGTCCCCGCCATCAATTATTTTTACCCGCTCTTTGAAATCTGGATCATCTGCAAAACTAGTGTACTCACCGTGGTTGTCTACCACGAAAAGGGCAACGCGCCCTTGCTTGGGGTCTCTTGACAAAAGCTCTTCCATAAAAACCGCAGTTGCGTAACTTTTTCCTGCGCCGGAGATCGCAAGAATCGCGATGTGTTTCTGAATCATTTTTGTCAGGTTGAATTTTGCGCGCAGGCTGTGCTGCTGAATTTCTCCGAGGTCGATGCCGCGTTCTTGGTCCAAACCTAAGAATCTGTTTAGCATCTGTAGGTCAACCTCTGTAACTTCGATGCCGGGGCTTGGCGGGAAGCTGGCCCGCTGGAGTGAGCCGTCCTTTGTGTAAACGCCGAGCAGTTTTGTTTCCGCGACCGTGTACTCCCACTCTTTTATTGGGAACGCGGTGTACATCTCTGTCGTCTTGCTGTATTCCCTAACCGAACCTGCGGACTCGAAGTATTTGTTTGTCTTGAAAATATTATTTATTGTGGCGATTGCCGTGCCTTCCACCGTTTTCACGGAGACGAACTGGCCCCGCTTCACGCCAGAGTTTTCGGAATGGACTACAAAAGCAAACCCGCTGACTGAGGGAGAATCCTCTGTTGTTATCACAGTGCCATAGATGACGGGCTCGGCCATGCAAACGAGAGATTTGATTTATTTTAAAGAACTCGTATAAAATAACATATATATAAATTAATATATAATGATTTTGGAAAGTATTATAAACTTATTGCATAATACTCTCAGATGGAAATCAATGGGCGCTATGTGTTTTTAGAGTTAGAGCGGGCTGATGTGCAAAGGTGGAATACTTTACCTAGGGGTGGTTGGAAAAGGGAAGGCCCAGATTCGCTGTTGCAGCTCATGGGCAAACTAGAAATTCCAGATGTTTTGCTTGTTCCGCTTGAGGTGTTTGTTGCGCTGGACCAAGGCAAGCCGGTAGAACGCTGGTATTTGATGCACGGGCCAGCCGAAAGAAAAGTCGAAGTGCGAGAACATCAGGACGGAACGGTTTTCTTAAAAGTTACAAATCATGTTTACACCAATGATGGTGGAATGAAAATAGATAACAGTCTGGGAGATAAGCTCCTACTGGCGTTGCCGCGAATGGCACGGTGAGATGTGTCCGCATAAGAAACATTTATATTACTTCGTTTGTCTAAGTTAATGATTACAATGCCAATCCTCCCATTAGCCCCGATGGAACGCCTGCTCAAGAAGGCTGGCGCGCCCCGCGTAGGTGAAGATGCCAAGCTAGCCCTCGCGGAAGTTCTTGAAGACTTTGCCCAAAAGCTGGGCCAGCAGGCCGCCGCACTGGCGCAGCATGCAGGCAGGAAGACAGTGAAAGCGGAAGATATAAAATTAGCAAACAAAGAGCAGTAAGCGGCTAGTGCATCGCGAAGCGATGCGCTCAAAGCGCCCGCTGATTTTGCGGCGGAGGCAGAGGATATTAAGCTGGCTGGGAAGGGGGTAGTAACCTTTTTAAAGAACTATATTGAAATATATGCATGGTTAAACCGCTGCGTATCGTTAATGCAAGAACATCCAACCTGCCAGAACTAAAAAGCATCTTGGCGCAACACAAGAAAACTCATTTGATATTTCTGGATGCTAACGTCATATTAGATGGACTTTCCCCGGAAGGGCGATTTGGTGGGCGCGTGCCAGAAAGTAAAGTACGATTAGTAGCATCTGCCACAGAGGCGATGGGGCTAATCGAACGCGGCAACAGCTCTGAACATTATGCATTAGCACTTTTCAGGCCGACATACACTGAGTTGCGAGACATCGTTAGTTCTTATGGTAGTGAAACGCAGGCAAGATTTTATTCTTGGCTGGGCGCGGCCACCCAAAATAATGCCCCGTTCATAATGTTGCGCGGTGACGGACAATTAGTGCTGCCACTTGAGGTTAGAGCAGCGTTTACAAATAATGCGAGTCTTCATGTTGGCGCTCATTCAAATGCATGGGATAAGGCGTTAGTGGCTGCAGCCATAAGGGTTACGCGTGAAATACCAAATCTGGAAGCTGTAGTAGTTAGCCACGACCACGATATTAATAATCCCGAGCTCAAAGTTGCTTTGGAGACGTACCAAGTCAAAGTTTACAACGCCATAAGACTTTGTGGTTTGTTGCAGCCTAAAAAGGTCGCATCTCCCGCCGTAATTCGAACAGCGCCGGGTTACGCCCGAGCTTCTCCGCGATTGCCGCTTTGAAATAGTCAATCTCCATCGAAACCTTTTGAGTCCAAAAGGTTTCAGCGAAAAGACCTCGCCTCCAGATAATTTATGCCGTCGGCGAGAAACTTAGAACGGCCTCAGCTCTCTTCTCAATTCAAACAATGCAGGGTTTCTGCCTAGTTTTTCCGCAATCGCCGCCTTGAAATAATCAATCTCCTCCTCGGACAGCTTTGCCCGGGCGTCTGCCTCTATCAGGACAGACGGATACGAGTACAGCCGATTCTGATTCGAAAGAGCAAAAATAATTGAGGTGATTTTGTCCGCGGTTGCCTGCAGGTTTTCTGGCTCGGCAAAGAAATCTAATCTCAATGGGCGGTCGAACTCCGCAGCTTTAATGTAGCTGACGTAAATGTTTTTCCGGAAGTCGGCAAGGTCTGCAATAATCGGCAGGTCAGAGGTGGTTGAGTAGTCCAGTGCCGCTGTCCGCTCGCCGACGTTCAGCAAATAATACAAAAATAAAGTGTCTGTTGTTATGTCGAGAACATCTTTATTTAAATCTATTTTTTCGCGGATGTCGCGCGAAACGTTTTCAAAAGCGGTAAGCGTGGGTATAACTTCATTCTTCAAAATACCGCAATATCTTTTCCCGCGCGAGTCCTCAACCGCGCCAACCAGCAAGATATTTTTTTCCTTGCAGGTTTTGTATAATTGCTTGAAAAGGCCAATCACTTTTTTATATTCTTCATAAACCTTTGACTCCGTTCCAACTGCATTCCCCGGGTACAAAATTATTGAGCCGTCCCGCACCAACACATCCGGCGAGAATTTCTCTATTGCTGCAAGTGCAGTCTGCAATTCGCATTCCTCGCGTTTTAATCCCGCGAGCAAGTTAAATTCCTGCTCCGAAAGCTCTGGCCCGGTCACTATGGGTTCGGGCAGTGGCCTGCGGTTTGGGAAATAGTTTGTCTCCAAAAGTTTTAGCTCTCCAAGCAAACTTTGGTTCGCTGGGCCCAGCCGAGCTTCGCTCGGCTTGGGCTTACTAAATTTAAAAGCAACAGCAACCGCGCGGCGCAAAATTAATCCCGCGCCGTGGTATTCCTTTTTCAAAAATCCGCCGTCCACCCCTACAACAACCAGCTCTTTATTTAATTTCGCGGGAATTATTTTTTCCTTCAAACTGGCAATGCCTGCGGAGTTGCACCGGCCAAGCTCAGATGCAAGAGCCAGCCTTTTGTTTTTAATCTCGTTAATCCTGCCGGCAATCTCGCGGATGGTTTGGTCCATATTTCTTTGCTATCCAGATTTAATTATGAAAAACGCTTTCGCGTTTTCCATTCCTTGAACCCGCGGCGGGTTCAAGTTAATAACATTTATTAACCCGCAATCAACAACTAAGTTATGGCCAGTTTACTGCATGAAGTCAGAGACCTAGCTAGATTTAATCATATTCTCGGCGTGATGGCAGAGGTTGGCCTGCATAACTTTCTCGACCGGCTGAAACTCCGTGGCAAACAGAAGTTCAACTGGCAGTTCAAGAAAAATCATCCCTACTCAACACCGGAAAAACTGCGGGTTGCTTTTGAAAAGCTCGGGCCGACTTTCATAAAGTTTGGACAGCTTCTAAGCGTCCGCCCGGATTTGGTTCCGAAAGAGTATGTGGATGAGTTCTCGAAACTGCAGGACAGCGTGCACGAGGAAGCGTGGGAAGATATCCAGCAACAAGTAGAGTCAGAGCTTGGCGGGCCAATCAACAAATTCTTCAAGCACTTCAGCCAGAAACCGATCTCTGCAGCATCTATCGCTCAAGTTCACATGGCCGTCCTGAAAAGCGGCGAGATCGTCGCGGTCAAGGTGCAGCGCCCTAACATACAGGATATAATCGACAAGGACGTACACATACTCATATATTTGGCAAAACTCGTAGAGCGTTACGTTGAGGACTCGCACAAATACAATCCGCAAGAACTCGTGGATGAGTTCTCAAAATGGATAAAGCGTGAGCTAGACTTTTTCATCGAAGCACGGAACGCAGAAAAGTTCTACCAAAACTTCAAAGGTGTAAAAGATGTCAAGATACCAAAAATTTACTGGGATTATTCTACAAAGAAAATTTTAACAATGGAGTACATCGAAGGCAAAAAGCTCAAAGAGTTAAAATTAAACACTGATGCAAAACAAAAAATCCTGAAAACAATTGCAGATGCATCGATGAAACAAATCATCGAGGATGGTTTCTTCCACGCGGACCCGCACCCTGGCAACATTATCATAATGCCTGGAAATCGTGTTGCGTTCATCGATTATGGTGTGGTCGGCAACATTGACGACCAGCTCAAGGAACAGATGGCGGTCCTGCTCATGGCGCTGCTCGACAAGAATGTCGATGACATCGTAAACGTAATTCTTGACATGAACATATCAGATGAAGAGGTAAATGTGAAAAAATTCCGGCAGGACCTGCGGGAAAACCTCAATATCTATTACATAAAAAATACAAATCGGTATGCCATTCAGGATTTAGCAAATGTTGCAAAGCTTTCCACCGACCACAAAATCCGCTTGCCAGTTGACTTTGTCCTTCTTACTAAGGCGGTGCTCACGCTTGACGGGCTGGCAATGCAGCTCGACCCAAGTTACAGCGTAGTTGATAAGCTCTCGCCGTACATGAAGGACTATGCGGACAAGAGAAAATCATTAGGATTCTTGAAGGATAGGCTGGAGCAGAGGGGCAAGGAGTTCGTTCGCTTCGCGGATAAGCTGCCCGGGCAACTGACGCACGTGTTCCGGCGATTGGAGAAGGGCAAAATTACTTTAGAAGTTGCGCCGAAAGAAATAAAAGAACTTTCCGAGTTGACGCGCGAGGTTGAAGGTGCCGCAGAAAAGATGGCGCTCGCGTTGATGATTGGCGCGATCGCTGTCGCTGCCGCGCTGTTTGGAAAATACGAGACGCTGCCATTCATCTTCGGCTGGCCGCTATCGCGTTTCATCTTCCTGATTGCTAGCTTCTTTGCGTTCTGGATGATTATATCTATACTAAGGGGGAAGGGATAACTAGTAAAATGCTGCGTATAGCTAATAGTATGTTTAAATTTGTGGCATCGAAGATGCCACCGGGGGAATCAGGAAGTGGCCTGAAACTGAAGGGGGCAGAGCCCCCTGCGGTTCGGCGATGATAGTATCTATTTTGAGGGGGAAAGGTTAGAATGGTTAAGATTGGAACGCTGATAAAAGCAGGGACTCTGCTGGCCCCGGGCATGCTGCTGCTTGGCTCGGATTTGATTAAGCCGCTGATTAAAAAGGCCGCGAGAAAATATAAAATATCCTCGGCTGATAAGGCAAAGCTGCTTACCGCGGTTGGCAAGCTGCACAAGCACGCCAAGAGGAAGCTGGTGAAAGGCGTGAGGCAAGCCCGCAGTGGTTTGAAGCTGGTGGATGAGGTGCTGGCGATGTTGGAAAAAAGCATAAGATAGTTTTATTAACTTAATTATTTGTTTTTTTCTATGGCAGATGAATTTAGGGTCACTGCGCAAGGCCAGATAAGCATATTTTCAAGTTTACCAGAAGCAGTGCGTTTTGCAGTTCAGCAACATTATACGCCTGATGAAGTAACCATACACAATATTGGTGTTGATAAAACAGTTCCGCAAAGAGAGTATTCGATTGTAGGAGTGGTTACTTGCCACCCTATGATGAAACCAACCCACAGACATTGGCGATTAGATGTATTAGACAAAGCGCTTGAGAAAGAGCTAGGCGATGATATAGATTGATAGAGAAACCTTATATACTCCAGCAAATAGCAGATACCGGTGATTTAAACTAGCAACCCAAGTTTACTGTCGGATGCGTCTCCTGTAAAACATTTTTAAAGATGGTCTTAGGAGGGTTAAATTATGGCTAGCAAGAAGTTCTACGTCACAACAGCGATAGACTACACAAATAGCCTGCCGCACATTGGGCATAGCTACCAGAAGGTTCTCGCGGATGTTTTGAAAAGATGGCACCAAAGCCTCGGCTACGATTCGCTCTACCTGACTGGCACCGACGAGCACGGACTTAAGATACAGCGTTCTGCGCAGGCCGTGGAAAAAGAGCCGCAGGACTTCGTTGATGACCTGGCGAAGGGCTTTGAGAATAATTGGAAAAAACTAAATTTAGACTTTGACATCTTCCTGCGCACAACAAGCGAGCAGCACAAGAAAGTCGTTAAGGAATTCACCAAAAAAATAAAGAAAGATATTTACAAGGGAACATACGAAGGTCTCTACTGCGTCAGTTGCGAAACATTTTACACCGAAAAGGATTTAATAAACGGGAAGGTGTGCCAGATTCATAAAAAGGAAGCGGAACTTTTGAAAGAGGAGTCATATTTCTTTCGGCTTTCTAAATATCAGGATAAACTTTTGCAGCTCTACAAAGATAATCCTGAATACATCTCGCCGGAGAACAGGCGCGAAGAGATAATCAATCGCGTGAAGGAAGGCCTCAAAGACTTGTCTATCTCGCGCAAGTCAGTAGGATGGGGTATTCCTTTTCCGCTGGATGAAACACACACGACCTACGTTTGGTTTGAGGCGCTGCAGTGTTACATCTCTGGCCTTGGCTGGCCAGGCGGAAACTTCAAGAAGTTCTGGCCTGCGGATGTCCAGCTGCTTGGCAAGGATAACGCGTGGTTTCATACTGTAATTCTGCCCGCGCTACTTTTTGCGGCAGGCATAAAGCCATCGAAAAAGATTTTCATTCACGGATTTTTGACGATTGATGGTCAAAAAATTTCAAAATCGCTTGGAAACACGATTGAGCCGCGCGTGTTTGTGGAAAAATACGGCGCTGACGCCGTTCGTTATGCGCTGCTGCGTGAGATAAACCCGCGAGAGGACGGCGACTTCTCGGAAAAGGTGATGGTTGAGCGGCTGAATTCTGACCTGGCAGATAATTTAGGAAATCTATTATCGCGCAGCCTGACTTTAATTGAAAAATTTTCTGGTGGAGCCGTGCCAAAAGGCAAGGCAGATTCAAACCTAAAGAAAGAGTTTGAAAAAACCCTGAAAGAATCCGGAAAAAATATCGCGCAGATAGAAGTCCACCACGCGCTCGAGAAAATATTTTCCTTCATCGGCTTAGCCAACAAGTATGTGAATGATAGCAAGCCTTGGGAGTTAGCAAAAACGAACAACAAGAGATTGAATGATGTTTTGTACAACATCGCGGAATGCCTGCGTGTGATTTCCGCGCTGGCCTGGCCATTCATCCCAGAAAGCGCGGAGAAGATTGCGACGCAGTTGGGAATTGAATTACCAAAATTAAAGGGCATAAAGTATGGGAAGATTAAAGCGGGTACAAAAATAAGCAAGGGCGAAATATTATTTAAGAAAATTGAAAAGTTTGAGCCGGTAAAGATTGGAATTGCTATGCTTACAAAACAAATCACATCCGCTGTTGATCTGCGGATCGCAGAAATCAAAGAGGCGGAAGCGATTCCGGATTCTGACAAGTTAATCAAGCTGCAGATTGACGTCGGCGAGTTAGGGGAGAGGCAGATTGTCGCAGGCATTAGAAAGTTTTACCAGCCTGCCGAATTAGTTGGCAGGAAAATAATTGTCGTTGCAAATCTGAAGCCGGTAAAACTGCGGGGCGTAGATTCGAATGGCATGCTGCTGGCAGCAGAATCTAGCGATGGGACTTCGGAAGTTATCTCGCCAGTCGGAAATAATGGCGAGCAGGTTCTGACGGGTGAAATTAAATTTATGCCGGTAAAGGAGATTGACATAAAAGAACTGGAAAAATTGGGCTTGAAGATTGAGAACCGCAGATTAACTGCACTAGGAAAAGTTTTAAGGACTGCTGGCGGAGAGGTAAAGACGAAGTTTGTTACAGTTGGCGCGGTTAAATGAATGGAATTATGCCCATGTAGTTACATTATTAATTGTGTTGTGTTGCGCCAGGCACACGTACATAAACTGCAGCAAAGCCTGGCATTGGTTTGCCATCCATCATACGTGCAGTTTCTTCAACATGCACAGCTGGCCAGCCATCAAGTTTGTATTGCTGTGCGATATCGTCTAAAGTTCTAATCTTTGTTGGAAAACCATCGGGCGATATGCGTGTTGGTTGATTGTAAAGAAAGTGCCAGCCCGCAGCAGCTAATTCTGCCTCTTTGATTGTCGCACCTGACCGCTGACCCGCAGCAGGTACAGGGCCACTAAATCCAGAATATCTGAAGAGCAGGTATGCACCAGTTATTCCAACTAAAAGCCAATCGCCCCTATTGTGTGGTGCCCTTAAAATTCGATTAACACATTCTTTGTATATTTGTTCAGCGGCAATGCCGTCGGGCGGCGCTCCAAATTGGCCCAAATAGTGCCAGCCCTTTCGCATCATTTTTGGCGGTAAACTTGTTATTACCATATTAATTTGTCAATATTGATGTGCTCATAAACCTTTCGTGTTATGCTGATAGTGCGATAGTTTTAAAACAGCTAGTGATCGCACCAATTTATGCCAATATTAGACTTAAATGCGCTCACAACATTGTTGCAAGTAATTGAAGATGATAAATTACTTGCACCAAAAGCGGACTTAGCATATCTTTTTGCTGAAACCAGCGGCAATCAGCGCTCAGTGTTAGATGCCGGCGTAAGATTATTTCATGCGGGTAAAGCAACATTGCTTGGCATTGCGTCAGCAGACCCAAACCCGGATTTTACCGGCTACGCTGCCTGGCGCGCAGCACTTATTGCGAGAGGCGTGCCAGAGGAAAAAGTTATTGGAATCGAGCCGCATTATGTGCCGTGGATTATTGGTGACGGCAGCACAACAAATACACTTACTGAAGCAATGGGGCTGGTGTCAAAGGCAAGATATGGCGCGTGGCAAAGAGTTTGTGTTGTTGCCGCACCGTTTCATCAATTGCGCGCATTTATGTCGGTTATAACAAGTTTGAGCCACGCGCCACCGCCGCCCGAGTTAAGAGATTTTCCCCAGATGACGCCAGATTTCCTTGGGCAACCATGTTTGGAAGTCTATAACCATCCAGGAAATGAGTTGCCGTTAGATGAAGTTGTAGTCCACGGCCAAGGTTCGAGCAGGGTTACCGCTCCTCGCGGCGATATGCTTCAGCATGAACTAAAAAAGATAGTTAACTATTGGCTAAATGATAATTTAATTGACCCGCGAATTGCAGTGCATTACGTCGCACGTAGAGATACACATAGATTTACCGGCGGCAAACTGCCAGCGCCAGAATTGCCACCGCTTTACTAAGAGTTATTTAGGCACCAGCGCCACACTCACAAATTTATTAAAATATTTTCTTGCGCATTCCTGCATTCTCCCCCGCGTTAGATTTCTAATGGCGTTGTCGTAGTGGTTGAAAGGCAGGCCAGCGAACACCAAGTTGGCGGCGACGTTTGCCCTGCCGGAGATGCCCTCACGCCTGCGCTCCCTGTTCGCGAGCCAGCTCTTCTTCAGACCCAGAAACTCATCATTTGAAATTTTATTTTTCTTTAAGTTTTCAAACTCATTTATAATAAGTTCGCGCACAAAACCAACTTTCTTTGGCTCGAACCCAAAAACTCCGACGTCAAACAGGCCAACGCCTTTGTAGTTTATATGCTCGCCCCCAGTGGCATAGCCCAGCCCATATTTGTGCCGGATGTTTTTGAACAAGCGCGAGCTGAACACAAAATCACCCGATGAGCCGCCGGCCAGCAGGTATTTCAGCGCGTCCAAAGGCACTTCATCCGCGTGTCCAACTGAGACAGAGGGCAGGCCAACTGCAATGAATGCGGTTGTAACCTCAGAAGAAGTCACGGTTTCAAATTTTTCCTTTGGTTTTACTAGCTTTAGAACTAGCTCCTTGAAATTTTTCTGCTCTAGCGCACCAAAAGTATTTTTTACTCTGTCAGATAATTTTTTCTCGTTAAAATTTCCAGCAACTGAAATTACCAGTTTGTCCGGCAAGTAGAATTGTTTTTTCTCGGCAACAACATCAGCAATCTTTAGCCGGTCTATGTCTGACACGATGCCGCCGACTGGCAATGCGAGTGGGTGCTCGCCAAAGAGAAGCTCGACGAATCTCTTGGACAGCTTGTAGGTTGGGTTTGAATCACGCAGCGAGAGCTCACTTTTTATCACGGAGCGCTCGGTTTCAAACTCATTTTTGTCGAAAGTAAAATTTGTGAATGCGTTGTATATTACGTCGAGAATTTCTAGGTCTGCCGCGCGGGCTTCGATGCTCGTCCTGTCAAATGTCGTCGCAGCATTCAGCAGTCCACCCTCGCGTTCAACATCCCACATTATCTCTGTCGCCCTCTTTTTCGGCGTGGATTTGAAAACCATGTGCTCATTGAAGTGCGCTGCCCCGAGCGTTTTTTTCTCCTCGTAGATTGAGCCGTAAGGGAAGTCAATCGCAAATGCAATATCATTGATTGCAGAAGTCCTTTGCATGAGCAACTTGATTCCGTTCGGAAAATTCACAATCTTCGGTTTAAAGGCGACCATAGGCTATTTGCGGATTGGTTGTATTTTAAGCTTTCCATTTTTGCTCGCAAAAGGTTTTTTAAGATTACTCGTGTGCGTTTTGGCATGAAACCATATTTTCCAAGTGTGGAGCAGGCGATGCTGTTGCAGGCCCGCGTACTCAGCGATGTGATACCCGGGGCCGTTGGTTTGGCATACATATTTTCCAACACACAAAGCAATGAATCTTCGATTTTTACTGCCGTCCAGTGCCTCGCTCGGTCTGGCACTGTGCGAAATGTAGGTTATTGCAGCGCGCCTGATGATGGGCACGGCTATCCCGGTGGTGCTATGTGGCGCGAGGGTTTGCTTAAGGTAGGCATGAGTAGCTCAGCGCTGGTGCCAATTAAGCCAGTAGGTTCATTCGAGTCTGTCGGCTCCGGCGGTGCAGTAAATACGTTAACAGAAACAATTGGCTTGGTGAGGCACGCGAAAGCCAGGGGGCTGGAGGAGCTGTGCATAGTCACCGCGCCATTCCACCAACTCCGTGCATTCATAACCACAGTCAGTGTGCTGAAGCGTGAGCACCCAACACTCAGGGTTTACAATTCTATTGGCGCACCATTGCGCTGGAATAAGGTTGTGGTCCACAGCCAAGGCGTGGTGAACGGAACTCGCATGGAATTATTTTTAGGTGAACTGAATAGGATACGAGCATATCACGAAAAAGGCGATCTAGTGTCGTTTGATGAAGTCACTGGTTATTTAGATTGGCGGGATTCTGCTACTCACGATTGATAAAGCAGGCATTTAAATTGCAACATCTTTTTTTAGCTATGGCTCGCCAGGCAGTTATCCGAAAGAAGCATATTGAGCCGAAAAATAATCACGCAGGCTCGCGGTGGCGGGACTTCATCCTTGGATGGCAGGACGGCCTGGTAAACGTTCTCGGCGTAGTCCTCGGTGTTGCGGCCGCAACAAAAAGTTTTTCAGTAATTATCATCGCAGCGATTGCTGCCGCTTTTGCAGAGTCGATCTCGATGGCGGCGGTTGCGTACACGTCATTCAAGGCCGAACATGAATATTATTTATCGCAGATCGCACAGGAGAAGCGCGAGATAAAAGAGATGCCAGCCGCGGAGCGGCAGGAAATTGTTGGCATTTACAAACGGTTTGGATTTACTGGTGGACTGCTGAGAAAAATTGTGGAGCACATCACATCCAACAAAAAGCGCTGGCTCACCGTGATGATGGAGCAGGAGCTGAGGATTTATCCCTCGAAGGTCAGCCCGCTCAACACCGCAGTCGTTGTCGGCTTTTCTGCTATAGTCGGCTCGTTCATTCCGATTGTGCCGTTTTTCTTCATGCCAGTAGATTCTGCAATAAAAGTGACTCTCGTAATTTCAACAATCGTTTTATTTTTCGTTGGCGCTTACAAGGCAAAGACCACAGTCGGCAACCCCATCAGAAGCGGTGTTGAGATGGCAGTCATCGGTATGCTTGCCGCGCTGGCCGGCTATGCAATCGGCACGCTGCTCGGGGCGAGGTTTGTCTAATCGCGCAGAATTTTATTTGTAGTGAGGTCTATTACAGTTGATGGTTTGCCATTCAGTGTCCCATCTGATACATATAGTTTTATATATGTCTTGAAAACAGCTTTTAGCTCTGTAATTGTTGCCCCTGTTGGCTGGCCATGAATGTTTGCAGATGTTGCAGTGATTGGTTTACCAAACTTTTTTACAATCTCAGTTGCAAGTTTGTCATCTATCATTCTGAAACCAACGGCACCAGCTGATACCGGCAGTTTAATCTTCGGCGGTAAGATAAAAGTAAATGGTCCCGGCAGCTTAGATTTTAGAATATGCATCTGGCCTTCACTTACTTTTGCATATTTCTGCAGCATCTCAAAATCCGAAACCAGCACGGAGAGCGGCATCCCCCTCGGTCGCTTTTTCAGCTTGTAAACCCGCTCAACCGCTTCCACATTCGTGGCATCGCAGCCAATTGCGTAGAGCGTGTCAGTTGGGTAGATGATTGGCCTGCCAGTATTTAGCAGCTCAACCGCACGAGCAATTAATTCGTCGCCCATAAAACAAGTTTAGTAAATAACTTTATAAACTAAATTAGGGTTTGAAAATTATGCGCCAGTAGTCTAGTGGTCGGACGTAACCTTGCCACAGCAGCCTTTTTCTTTTTGCGGAGAAAAAGGCTCCTGGGAATCCAAAAAGAAACGCAGGCGATTTTCAATCGCCTAAAACTTGATTCCCGAGCAGAAAGGTTAAGACCCGAGTTCAATCGCGCTGAAACCCACGGTTTTGCTAGGTTTCAGGCTTGAAACTCTCGGCTGGCGCATATTACAAAAGCTTTATATTAACTTGGCTCTGGCCTTCAACATGGCCCAGCGCAAATCTGCAGCAACTTTATCGCCTAGGGAGATTGCTGAGGCAGGCAGGCTTGCCCGACAGGTTTCGAAAACGCGCAGGTGTGCAACAGGCATCAAGGGCATGGACTCGCTGATGCAAGGAGGCATACCGGAGAAAAGCCTGGTGTTGCTCTCTGGCAGCGCGGGAACCGGCAAGACAATTCTCGCATTTCAGTGGTTGGTTATGGGTGCGCTCACTGGCGAGCCCGGCGTTTATGTCGCGATGGAAGAAGAACCCGAGCAGATAATAAATGAGATGAGCGAGTTTGGCTGGCCGATAAGAAAACTAATACAGGAAAAAAAACTAAAAGTCGTGCGTCCCGAACTTTACAAATATGACTTGTTCATGACCGCTGTGGAGGATGCAATTGACGAGGTTCACGCCAAGCGTTTGGTTATCGACTCGATCTCGGTCATCGGCCTGTACTTTGAGGACCCGTATAAAGTCAGGAAAGCCGTCTTCGATTTGAACCGCACAATAAAGCGGTTGAACGTCACATCCCTGGTAATAACTGAAACAAAAGAGGGCACAGAAGATATATCTACATTTGGCGTCGAGGAGTATGTTTCCGATGGTGTGATTGTTTTGTATTATGTTCGCAAGGAAAATATGTTCCTGCGGGCGGTCACGATACGAAAGATGCGGTATACAAACCACAGCATAAAAATACACCCAATAAAAATAACCGGTACGGGTATAATTGTTTATGGCACAAAAGAGGCCCACCACAAATAATTGTTTATTTTTTAATATGTTTGCATAGGATGTCGTGCACGCGCCCGCCAGTGCATCGCAGGCAGTTCAGACAGTCATTATGTCTTTTGCGGTCGACGTGCTTAACTTTGCGCGTTTTGTGTACAATGTCACAAACGTACTCGCCTGCCCGCCACACACATAAGCCCATGCCTGTGGGCACTTTTTTCAATTTGGCCACAGTTATTTTATTGCCAGCGTGTTTGACTAGTTTCAATTTTGTTTTCTTTATCATTGCAACCCCTATTTTGGATTTACGGCAGCTTCGTTGTTGCCCTCGTTTGATTCCTGTATCTTGTCATCTGGATCCACCACGACTCTGAGTGGAACAAGCTGTGCATCCGCAACGTTCTCGAATTTCACGATCTCGCTGTTGCCAGAGTCT
>CAZUEL010000005.1:19769-40238 GCA_964619325.1 Candidatus Woesearchaeota archaeon
GAGCTTTGTTAATTTAATCTCAATTGAGCTTGCCGGCCCGGTTCCCCAGTTGCGTATTACTGCTGTGACGCTGTTTTCGTTGATGCTGCTGAATTTTACTCCAAGATCTGGCAGCTTTACACCGCACTTTTGGCCGGGCGGCACCTGAGGCAGTATTGTGGACTCGCACGCCTCGATAACCGGCGCGATCGGCTTGCCACAGCCGTCGATGTTAACACAATTCTTTGTAAGATTGCCGAGCCTGCATGGCCCGGTCACGCACGATAGTTTTGGCTGCTGGCCGACACAATTTAATGTTGCGGCCTTGTCGCAGTTTTGTGTCTCGGCTGGTTTTATGTCTGCCTTGCCACAGCCGTTCTTCTCCGCACAGATGCGGGTCTGCTTGCCTTTGTTGCATGCAGTCCACTCGGTGCACTCCCACTCACAAACTGTTACTGGATTTGCAACAATGCTATTATCTGGGCAGGCGCAGCCGCACACTTCTGGCGGGCAGACTGGGTCAGGAAGCCCTGGCTTAACGAGCGTTTTTATGTCAAGCGGGCTCTTGCAGCCGCCGCAATTGTAAGTGGTCTGCGGCACTTCCTGGTTGCACTCCGTTTTGCAAAATACTTCTGTGTTGGATAGTAGTTGCCGTAAGTTGCCGATGTCAGTAGTTTCAAAGCAGTCCTTCAGCACCGCGCCCTCGCATTCTGCAGAGTCATCGTTGTTTGACTCGGATGCTTCGCCATATTTGTTTTTTGCGTCAACAACAACTTTGTATGTGCCGCGCGCGATTGGGTAGTCAATGGTAGATGGGAAATCACCAGAAGTGCTCCACGATTCGCCTTGTGTGGTAAAACTACGGACATTACCCTCAATTACCTGTCCGCTCGCCAGCCCCTCATCGCTCAGCTGGCCGCTTGCCTGTTCATCTATTGCGCCGTTGGTTGCCGGCGGGCCGGATACAATGACATCAATCGCCTTTCCTTTTTTTACATCTGTCTTGCCAGCACTAATTATTTTGTAGTTCAGTTTACTGAGTTGCACCGCGCCGAGTTTTCTGTCAGCAGGAGTTTCGAGTGTACAGGAGAGGTCTTGCAGTGAGAGGTCTGACTTTGAAAACAGGGCGGGCTTGCCAACATTCGTGCTAATACCTTTTGTGTTTTTTATATTCAGCGAGATGTTCGGCGAGACAACCCAGTACACTAACATCACAACTATTAGTGCAGCAAAGACCGCGATCAACATCAACAGAAATCCCTTCTTGCCTCCAAACGCCATGCCAGCAAAATAATAATTCGAACTTATAAATTTAACCCTCCGAATGTGGGTTAAATGAATGGAAAATTGGCCTTATTGTGCATACTAAAGTGGACGGCCAATTTTTCATAAACTTAACGCCAAATTATGCAAAGAGTTATAAACAACTAAACTTACATTCGCTTGAGGTTGGATGGCCAAACGTAATTCTATTAATATTGGTGTCTTGATTTTAGTAGTTGTGCTCGCGGTCGGGGTGCTAGCAGTGGTCTCTACTGGGGCGGTAGCCGCAAATGGCAGCGTCACCGTCACGTGTTCCGATACAGACGGCGGGCAGGCACCGTTTATGAAAGGTACCTGCACTGGCAAGGATGCGTATGGTGGCCGGCCCGCGCAGATAGGCTCTTGGACGGACAGCTGTGATTCTCCTTCTATACTTGTGGAATGGTATTGCGACAACACAGGCAAGTACTGCAATAAGATGAGTTACGCCGTTACCGGTCTTACTTGCGTCGACGGTGCGCTTGTCCAAAGTTGTACTCCGACGAACGGCGGCGTAGAAATCTGCGGAAATGGGATTGATGAAGATTGCAGCGGGGCGGATTTGGCCTGTCCAGTAACAACTGGTTGCACAGACGCGGACGCAGATGGTTATGGCGCTGCAGGCACGGACCTCGTGGGCTGTAGTGCAAGTACAACACTAGCAGACTGCAATGATGCAAATCCAAATGTACATCCCGGTGCTGCAGAAATTTGTGGCGATGGGTTTGACCAGGACTGCGACGGCGCGGACGCGGTCTGTCCGACGGCAAACTGCACAGATACAGACGGCGGGCAAGACTTCTTTACTAAAGGCACGTGCACGGGCTCGTCTGGCGTTGCATACACCGATTCTTGTTATGCCGGTAAATTAAAGGAATATTATTGCAAGGCCGCAGGTAGCGGCGATTATTGCGAAATAGTATATTATAATTCCTATGCGGGCAAGTGTATGAAGGGCGCATGGATAAATTCATGATCGCGCAAGCCAAAGGGTTTTAAACAAGATTTGTAATTTGCAGTTATGGAGGTAGCAGCTGCCGGCAAGGCACAGGCCGGCTTGGAGTATTTAATTATAACCGGGATCTTGCTGGCATTTCTTACAACCGCGGTAATTTACATCCAGGCGCAGTCCGCGGACACGATACGGACAACTCAGGCAAAGGATGCAGTGCGTGAGATCGCGGCAGGCGCTGACAGGGCGGCTGCGCTTGGACCCGGAACAAAAACATTCGTGTTTGTTACGCTTCCGGATGGAATGGTTTCTGCGTCTGTGTCATCGCATGAGATAAGCATTAGGCTTGCCCTCTCTGTGGCAGAAACAGACACGTTTGAAACAACAGACGCTAATATGATTGGTGCGCTGCCACTGCAGTCCGGCGTACAAAAAGTCAAGATAGAAGTCCTGCCCTCTGGGGTAGTTCAGATTACAGGAAATATTACGGAGTAAGATGTTTAACAATACGAACGCGCAGAGCGGACTCGAAGCGATGTTTGCAATTTCGGCACTCATTGTTATGTTTGGATTTGTGGCGGGCTTCGTGTACAGTCAGACCGCGTCTAACACGGAGCTTGATGAGAGCCTGAAAGTGCTGAACAGCTGCTGGCGATTTGCGAACACCGCGGACTCAGTTTTTGCGTCCAGTGATGGCACAGAAATCAATGCAACATTTGTAAATGTTAACTTCACGCTCTTCCCGGCCAGCAGGTTCGTGCGCGCGGATTCAGAGGCATTTGAACAAACCGAGTTTTGTACCACGCGGTCAAATAGATTTTCAAGCTCCAAGACGCAGGTCGTGAACTTCACGCTAAAATCCGGGGCGATAATTTTCAAGAAAGATGGCAACATGGTGGTGGTAAGGCATGCATAGCCCTCGCATTAAAAATGTCCGGGGCCAGGTCAGCCTAGACTTGATTATATCTGTCTCGCTATTTTTTATTTTTTTCATATTTGTCCTGGCGATACTCTCGCAGTTTGATGTCCGATTTAGCACAGGCAGGACCGTGGCCGACCTCGAGCGCAAAGCGATAGGTATCTCAGACCTTTTTGTCCAGAGCCCCGGCTACCCTTCCGGGTGGGATCGAGATACTAGCACCGCACAGGTGCTTGGCTTGTCACAGAATGACCACGAGGTTGATGCGGACAAAGTGACAGTGCTGAAAAATCTTGCAGACACAGATTACGGAAAGTTTCGGCAGCTGCTCGGTGCCGAGGACAGCGAGGTTTATTTCAGTGTTAAATATCTTAATGCGTCTGTAATTAAGCAGGCCGGCAACTTCTCAAGCGGAACTGTACATCAGATAGTTTTGCAGAGGCGAGTCCTTTATTCCGGTGCATGGGCGATACTTGAGGTGGGCGTATGGCACACATAAACAAACGCGGTTTTGCATTTACGCTAGACGTGGCAATCGCGTTCACGGTGTTCGTGCTCTTCCTCGCGCTGATAGGTTATCTGTTTTCGCGGGCGCCCGAAGACCCGGTGGCGAGCCTGCAGATGCAGCGCGCTGCGGATGATGTTCTTACAGTGCTGGATAAATCCGGCTCGCTGCAGACATTTAATGAAAATAGTATTGAAGATGATCTCATCGCGCTCGCACCGCCGCAGTATGGCATGCTCGTGGTCGTGACAAAGTACACGGTCAAGAATGCCGGAGGCGGTGGCGGAGGCGGCGGCTCGGGCAGGCACCACGACCCATGCGTAAGCGACTCAGACTGCGGAGCCAGCGCATCAGTCTGTTGTAATGTTGAATCCCATGGCGGGTATGTGTGCGAGCTTGCAGGCCACCACGACTGCGCGGCTGTCTCGTCAAAATCACAATTCACGATTAGCACCGAAGGCGATGATGCAGAGGCACAGCAGGCAATGGCTGCGGAAAACAAGGTATATGCTGGCCAGCGGACGTTCATCAACATCAAAAACAAAAAAGATCTCGAGTTCGGGATCGCGGATTACTACATATGGCTTCAGTAAAAACTAAAATGATAAACAAAAAGGGAATATTCAACACGATAATGTTGACAAGCATAGCACTCACGCTCCTGGCACTGTCTCTGGTAGTGTTGCAGTCAAGGCAGGACCTCTCTGAATCTGCGCGGGAGCTTGCACTAACAGAACGTATTAACAACATAAATTCCGCGGTCAGTTTTTCGCTTTACAAACTGCTGAACAGCTCATCAGACATTGTGGTTGACGTTCAGCCGCTGTTTGTGAGTTTTACGGAAACTCTATCGGATAAGCAGAACAAATATTTTGCCGGCCTTGTGGCAAATTACGAAGTGCTGTTGGAAAATTATACAAATGGCACGGAGCTTGACACGTCACAATTTGCCAACACGCTTCCGATAACAATCATGCCGCACAACATCGTCTACTCACACCCGCGCGGCCTTGGTGACAATATAATACGTTTGACGCCAGTTGATCTGAACTTCGTAAAGTACGACATTAATGTATCATCTATAAACTATGACATTGATCAAACAAAATGTGTTTCAAAATTTGTGTCGGGCAGCAAGCAAATATCTGCAAAAATTACCGGCCCAAATAAGGAGAGCTGTTCGTACTTGGGTTCATTTGATCCCACTGTGGCAAACAACCTTACCGCACAGACAACCGGCAAAAAAGAAATCATAATAAGAATTCTTGCAAACACAAACGGCACGCTTGAGGTTGAGGACGTGAAGTCGGTCAAAGTGGATGTCAAGACAGGCGTAACATTGGACGAACTGGACAATGGTAACATAGACATTTTATACACTGGTGGCGTACTATCCATAGATTTGGGAGGTTTGGGCGCGATAAAGAACGGCTCTATAAAACTCAGGTAATGGCCAGCAAGAAAAAATTGCGTAAAACAGGTAGGCGGAGACCGGCAAGAAACCTTTTATCCAAAGTTAAACCCGCCGTTGGGCGGAAAGTGAGGGGTGCTAAGAAATCAGGCTTATTCTGGAAGTTGTTCAAAAAACAAAAAGATGCGGGCCTGGCGGTGCAGGCGCAGCCTAGAGCGCCGCAACGGGTTAGAAATATCAGAAGCCAGCTCGATGAACTGCTCGAGTTGGTAAATGAAAAAGGCAGGATTACGTTGAGCGAAATATCATCAAAATTTAAGATTGACCACACACTTGCGGAAAGCTGGGCAAAGATTTTGGAGGACGCAAAGCTGGCCGAGCTACACTATCCCGCGGTGGGCGAGCCAGACCTGATAAAGGCGGGCTACGATGAAGAACAGAGAAAAGCGGTAGAAAAGAAAAAGGCCGAGGCGAAAGCCAAACCGTTCTTCAAGTTTTCGTTTGGCGGACCCAAGATGGTAACAGAAGCCGCGAAAAAGCCAGTAATTGCCGCCGCGCGCAAGCGGCAATCAAATAAGTCAAACAAATCTAATAAAAACGGGAGGAAGGGCGTATGGCCGTGGAAGTTCTAGAAAAATATTCTGTGAGCCTGCAGGGCGCGACAGCACAGATTACGATAGTCCGCGGAAAAGATTACGCTGCAACTTATGAGATAGCGCTGCCCAGCATTGAGGCCGGCACGAAGGCGCTGCTATCTAGTATAAAGGATAAGCTCGTTACCGAGATCACCGTGGCACCGCGTGAGATTTTTGACCCAAAGACCGTTGACGTACTGAGAGACCAGTTCAGTGAGCGGGCAGGCAAGCTTCTCACCGAGAGTGTTCCCGGGCTGTCGGAGCAAGACAAGACGCAGATGATAGTCTACCTGCTCAATGAGACACTCGGTTTAGGAATTTTAGAGTATCTGTTCGCAGATGCATACTTAGAAGAAGTTGTTGTGAACTCATCAAAGGAGCCGGTCTGGATCTACCACAAAATTCATGGCTGGCTGAAAACAAACATCACAATTCCCGATGAATCACAGATTGCAAATTACGCATCCATAATCGCCCGCCGTGTTGGCCGGCAGATTACCACACTCGACCCGCTGCTCGATGCACACCTCGTAACAGGTGACAGAGCAAATGCGACGCTGTTTCCAATATCCACGCATGGCAACACACTGACGATAAGAAAGTTTGCAAGGAAACCGTGGACAGTTACAGATTTGATAATTAACAAAACACTTTCTTCGGAAGTTGCGGCACTCATCTGGCTGACCATGCAGTACGAAGGCAACATAATCGTCTCTGGTGGAACTGCGACAGGCAAGACATCATTCCTGCAAACCTGCCTGCCATTTATACAGCCAAACCACAGAATTATATCCGTCGAGGATACGCGCGAGTTGCTGCTACCGGAATTTTTGCACTGGGTTCCTATGACTACGAGAGAGGCAAATCCTGAGGGCAAGGGTGAGATAACAATGCTTGACCTAGTTTTGAATTCATTGAGAATGAGGCCGGACCGTATTGTGGTCGGCGAGATAAGGCGGAAGGAGCAGGCCGAGGTTCTGTTTGAGGCGATGCACACCGGCCACTCTGTTTACAGCACACTGCACGCGGACACCGCAGAGCAGACGATCAGCCGGCTCACGAACCCACCAATCAATGTTCCAAAGACACAGTTAGACATGATAGACCTGCTCGTAGTGATGTTCAGGGACAGGAGAAAAGGTTTCAGGCGTGCAATAGAAATTGCAGAAATAATTTCCGTTGGCGGCGAAGGAAGTGAGGTAAGCCTGCAGCCCAACATATTATATCGCTGGCGGCCGGCGGGCGACAAGATTGCAGAGCACAAGCCATCAGTCAAGCTGTTTGAGAAGCTCGGCCTCTACACCGGGCTCTCGGAGACGCAGCTCAAAGAGGACTTGAAAAATAAGCAGAAAATTCTTGAGTGGATGGCCAAAAATAATGTGACTGACCTGCAAATGGTCGGAAAAATTATGGCCGAGTACTACAAGGATGAGCAGGCAATCATCAGCGCAGCACTCAAAAACAAAAAACCCGAAACGATTTTTGGAGGTGTGTAATTGGTAAAGGCTGTAAAAATACCATTCCTGCCAGTACCATTGAGAGAGGCAAGGAAGTCCATACATACATTGATTGGGGCAGGAGGAAGGTTAAGCGATCTCGTCCCAAGCCTTGGTTTTAACCTTAAACAAGCAGACATAGACATAAGCCCACGCGAGTACGCAGCGATAGTTGTGTTTTCAGCAATTTTTTACGGCCTGATGTTTACATTCCTATTTCTGTTTTTTGGCATTCTGTTGAAAAATAAAATGTTCATGGGCCTGTCGCCAATGGTAGGCCTACTCGGGGCGTTCATGATAACGTTTTATCAGCTGTCCTACCCACGTGTCCTGCTTGCACAGAAAGTTGCGAACGTGGAGCGAAATCTTATTTTTGCGGCCAAGAATCTGCTCGTGCAGGTTTACGCTGGCATCCCATTATTTGATGCGGTCACAAACATCGCGAACGCAGACTTTGGTGCGGTATCAACAGAGTTCCAGAAAGCGGTGAAGGAGATGAAGGGTGGCAAGCCAATCGAGCAGGCTCTCGAAGATTTGGCGATGAGAAATCCCTCTATTTATTTCCGGCGCGTGGTTGGGCAGCTTGCCTCTGGGATAAAGTCCGGCGGCCGGCTTGCGGATGTGCTGCGTTCAATTATTGATTATCTTTCATCAGAACAAATGTTGCAGGTGCGGCGTTATGGCTCTGTATTAAATCCACTGGCAATGGGCTATATGCTGCTTGCAGTTATACTGCCCGCGCTTGCGGTCACGTTTATGATTGTGTTGGGATCGTTCCCTTCGATAAAGGTTGGCGAGAACACATTCATTGGACTGCTGTTTATCGTGACAGTTTTCCAGATCATGTATCTTGGCATCATGAAATCCAAGAGGCCAAATTTGATAGGTGGTTAAATGGCGTACAGACTACTCTCCGCAGTTTACCCCGCGAATTTCAAGAACAAAGTCCGTGGGTTGTTGCAGTTTACAAACCTAAAAATAGAGGTAGGCCGGTTCATCGGTATCAGCCTTGCCTTTAGTTTGGGCGCGGCAGTTGCAGCCGCGTTTAATTTGTTTGTTGTTTTCAGGATTCCTATTTGGGTTGTATTGCCGGTAGTTTTTGTGGCGATGCAGCTTGGAACGTATGGCTGGCTCTCGCTTGCCGCGGATAAGAAAGGGGAATTGATCGTAGCAGTCCTGCCGGAGGCGCTTCAGATGATGGCAACAAACATAAAATCTGGCCTGACAATTGACCGCGCAGTCATAATGTCCGCGCGCCCGGAGTTCGGTTCGCTTGCAAATGAGTTGAAGTCGGTCAGTAGGGAAGTAGTTGCAGGCACGCCATTTGAAACAGCACTCTTCAACATGACAAAAAGGGTGCGCTCAAAGGTTCTCGAAAGGACGGTCAGTTTGATTGTTGAGGGCATACGCTCCGGCGGTAAGCTTGCGGAATTGTTGGAGCAGACCGCGAAGGACCTACAGGACCAGCAGGTGTTACAGAAGGAAATTTCAGCGAATGTTGGCAGTTACGCGTTGTTTATATTTATCGCTGCCGCGCTCGGTGCGCCGCTCCTGTTCGGCCTGTCATCATTCATAATTCAAGTCCTGTCCAGCCAGCTCTCTATTACAACGCCACTGGCAACCTCGCTTGGCTCTGTTGGCCTGTCAGCAGCCGCGGGTGGCGTGCACATCGACCCAAAGTTCGTAGTATATTTCTCAATCATACTGCTCTCGCTGACAAGCATATTTGCCAGCTTAATTATTGGAATAATTAGCGCGGGGAGCGAGAAGGCAGGCTATAAGTACATCCCCATAGTTCTGGCTTGCTCGATGGCGGTATTTTTCATAACGAGGCATGTCATCACAAAAATATTTGGGCATTTGCTCAGAATTTAATTACGCAAACTTTAAATACGCAGGAAGTGCTAAACGTGCAAGGAGGTAACCTAATGGCTAAGAAAGGACAGGCTGCTTTAGAATACTTGACAACCTATGGCTGGCTCCTAGTAATAATAGTTATAGTGGCCGGCGCGCTCTATGCGTTGGGCGTTTTCAGCCCATCAACATACCAGGGAAAGACATGCACAGGCTTTTCGTCGCAAGTAACATACTCGGACCACAAGCTTGCAGATGATGGAACATTTACTTTTGTGCTTTCCAATAACGTTGGTAAGTCAATAACTGCTGTGCCAAATGTCGCGATGACATTATCTGGCGGGGCGGTTGTGAATGATGCATCTACTGGCGTGGCAGTGCCTTGGACACCAGGCGCAAAGAGAACATTGGCATTAACCGGACCGGACGCAGGAAGCGTCGGCGACTCGTATTCCATGACAGTGACTGTAACATACGACACTGCTGAAGTAGCAGGCCACAAGCAGACAGGCACTTGCACTGGAACTGTTGAGTAGATTTTTTTATTTTATTTAGTTATTTTTAGTTGTAACATTTAAAAACCCAAATATTAGCTTTGTATTGTGGGGCTGTAGTCTAACTTGGTCACTAATCAAGCCGAGGCTTGACAGCCAGAAACTAGCCAAACTTCGTTTGTCGATTGTTTGGCGTAGCCAGACAGGACTCGCGGTTTGGGACCGTGCGATCCAGGTTCAAAGCAGACGAAGTATGCTTTAGGCAAACTTTGTTTGATGTAAATCCTGGCAGCCCCACTCATTTTTCAGAATATTCCTTAAGAATCAAGTATGGCAGGCCAGCTCGCGTTTGTGCTCCTTGCCAGCCCTCAACACCACGATAGCTCCTGCCGTCAAAATTCCCACTGACAAATAATCTTAGGTCTATGGTCGCACCTTCGCGTGGTTGTAATTGAATCAGATGCGCGCAAATCACCATAATTGCCAGTAAATCTATGTCCTTTGTGCCGTGTGGTTTGTCTATTTGCCTTGCACAGCTGCCAACAACTGCTGAGCGGGCTAAATGTGGTCGTTGTGTTGGTTCTTTATAATCTAATGAACGTGGCCTAAATCGCATGAATGTCATACGTTCTTCACGCGTATCAGTATCAAATGTTGAAGGGATTTCACCTAACCACTGAATTGCCACCCGAACATTTTCCGCATTCGGTTCGCCTAAGTGCGAATAAAGTGCTTGCAGACTATCACTTACCATTTGGTATTGCGGGGGCGTTAATTTATAAAACTTGTCACCACCAGCCACCAATTAGTCATTCTTAAATACCTATATAATTTAATATGTTCGAGGTAAAAAATGGTTGCAAATTTAAGAAAGCACGAACACATGGGCTTGCTGATGATATTCCTCGGGGCAAGTTGGCTTGGCCTCGGCCTGTACAGCACGCTGCTCGCGGCGAACAGGCTGCTGCTAGCTCAGGTGCCATTAATCGCGGGAAGAGAGTTGTTGATATTCCCGATATTTTATGGCTTGGGTGCACTTCTAGTCACGTTTGGCAACATAGAGCTACGGGAAGCCCTACCCGGTAAGAACAGGGGGCTATAGGAGGTAGTTATGGCAAGAGGACGAGATTCGTTATTGAGAGAGATCCGCGGCGCTGTCAGTTCCAGCGCCGAGATTGAGTACGGCATAAAAGAGTTCCTGCAGGGCCTGCTCGTCGGATTTATAATAGGATTCCTAGTAGCCACTCAGCTAGTTAGGTAATTGTTTTCTTTTTTTTAGTTTTTGGTTTCGGTAGGATCATCTTGAACCGTTTTCAAAGGCAGCTTCGGCGATGGAAAGTTATTTAAGTGTTTCCATTTAATTTTTAGCATGCCGCATTCGAGCTTAGCTGGTGGATTTAGTGTAGTAGAAGTTAAGACCACCTATGGTAGCTTGGTTCAACTGTTTGCTGGGCGGTTCGATGACAAAAAATTACACATATTGGGATGGAGAGATTCGGATGCCACAGCATATTTTTCCGAGAGCGAGTGTGCGTCTGGTGATTTTGGGTTACTAATACTGCCAAAGGGCAGAAAATCGCTTGCGGATTTGGTAAAGGGTGACGTTCTCAGAATGACAAGACACGATGGAAAGCCGTACGAATTAGATGGCGCAAAGTATGTGCGTCAAACCTAATTGTTAATTGCCAATTAACTCTTCAAAATACTTTGGGTGTTCCGAATTGTTTTTAAAGCACAGTTTAAGTTTCTTCTAAGTGGGTCCGTAGCTCAGCTTGGTTATGCAAGCAGATTGAATTTGCTGCAGCCAAAGAGAGCGCTTGCCTCTTAACAAAGAGTGAAAGCAAGATGTCGAGGGTTCAAAAGTACAGCCCCTTTCTTCGCGAAGAAAGGTGCTCTACGAAACCACCAAAGAAGGCTGTTGCGATCTGCGATCGCACCAAGTACTTCACGGTTTCGGTACGAGAAATTCCCTCCGGGCCCGCTTTATGGGCTGGTAGTTAAACTCGGTATAATGCCCGCATGGCATGCGGGAGGCTAGGGGTTCAAATCCCCTCCAGTCCATCTGTGATAAAACATGGCAGTAAAAATTGTGGTCGGTGGTTTAGTAGTTAAGGGTAAAGAGCTAGCCATCGTCCGCGAGAAAAAGAAAGAAATTGCCGGCCTCTGGAACCTTCCGGTTGGCGGGCTGGATGAGAATGAAAAAATCGCTGATGGTGCAAGGAGAGAGATCGAGGAGGAAACCGGCTTGAAAGTAAAGCTGGAAAAACTGGTTGGTGTCTACCAAAAACCACGAAGGCCGGATGGCACAAACGTGCTGAAATTTATTTTCCTTGCCTCTGTTGTCAGTGGAACGCTGAAATGCCCGCCAGATTTGCAAGAGGTCAAGTGGATTTCATTTGAAGAGTTGAAAAAAGTCCCGGACTCGCAGTTGAGAGAGGCAGCAGTTATTCAGATGGCTGTCCAGGATTATGAAACCAACTCTGCGGTTTCGTTGAAATACTATTCATGAATGATTAGCAATGTATATAAATCTATATTTTAATTTTACGCCATGGCTCGCAAACAAAAGCCGAAGGATGGCGCGTTCAAGAGTCTGCTCAAGTACGAGCTGCACGTTATCGGCCACTGGCTTTTCCTGCTAGGGGTTGCGCTATCAGTTGTGTTCGGTTTGACGTTCAGTGACAACGGCTATGTCGCCTCGATCCTGGTTGTGCTGGGAATTGTGGTTGGCCTGCTTAACGTGAAAGCGAGTGAGACGCACCAGTTCCTGCTCGCAGCTTTGGTTCTAATGGTTTCAGCGCAGACCCTGAAGTTTGTCCCCTTAGTTGGTGAGGCGCTGTTAAATGTTTTGGAGTACATCGTAATTCTTGTCGCCCCCGCTGCCGCAATAATCTCACTGCTGGCAATTAGGAAGCTGGCCAGCGGTAAGTAGTATTTTAAATAGTAATTTTCGACAGTTAGTTACGGGCCCATAGCTTAGTCCGGTGGAGCGCCGCTCTGATACGGCAGCTTTTCTTTCTCCCAAGAAAATGCAAAGCATTTTCTGGGCGCAGAAAAATCTTCGGATTTTTCTTGCGTTGAAAGAAAGAAACGCTCCCGGGCATCTAAAGAAAGAAACGGTGGGATTTGAAAATCCCACAAACTTTATTTGTCCGAGACTCAGCAAGGCGGAGGTCGGCTGTTCGAACATCGCAGAAAGCTTCGCTTTCGCGAGTGAGAGTCAGCCTGGGCCCACTCGTCATATTTTTAAACTAGATTTGTTATTTAGAAAAATGGCCGCTAAAGGGTTTCCAATCAAGATGCGGGCAAGGCTGCACGGGCCAGCCCACAGCCACCGCAGGGGCGAGTCTGACCCGATCTCCAGAATAGAGCACGCGCAGGCCAGGCTGGAAAAAGTTGCAGATGAAGTCCTGACCGAAGTCGCGGCGCTCGAAAAAGTCAAGAAATCTTACCTAAAAAGGCCGCAGTTCCCGTGGATGACTGGCCAGCTGTCCATTCTTACTTTGCAGGACTTTGTCGGTGCGGCGTTTGGCGCGATGTTTTTTGTGATGACGCAGGAGGTCTGGGATGTTGCAAAACGGCTTAATGTATTTGGCATGCTGGCGTTGGTGGTGATAGCATTTTTGCTTGGATTTTCGCTCGTTTATCTGTCACGCCGGAGAAAATTCATAGACGAGCAGTTGCACATGCACGCGATCACGAGGGCGGTAGAGCTCTACGGTGTCTCATTCGTGACCGCGCTTGCATTCATACTAATCTTAGGGACAGCACCAGCTTCTGGCCAGATCCTGCCGCAGGCCATTCTCATAACGTTGCCGGCTGTTGTGTCGGCGGCGACTGCGGATTTATTGTTCTTTTAAGTTGCGAAATTGATTTAATTGTAATAAATATACAAGTTTATGATAATTACGGATATATATAGATTTATATATGTGAGAATTTTTAAGCCTCTCGCGAAAACAGAAAACATGGCCACAGTCGCAAAGCTAGCTGATAGTTTGCAGGACAACGAGATTCTCGTCCTGAAAGCCCTGAAAAAGAACAAAGCCAGCAATGCCGAGCTGCAAACACACACAAAACTCGACCAGTCCACGGTGGCAAGGTCTGCGCTCTGGCTGCAAAATAAAAATCTTATTAAAACCGCAGAGACAAAAACAGTTTTTGTGTCCCTCACAAAATTGGGAAAAACTTACAGAAATACTTACTTGCCCGAGAGAAAGTTCCTGCTTGCCCTGAAAAAAGGTCCGATAGATCTCATGCATCTTGCCAAAGACACCGAGTTGGATGAGAACGAATCCCGCGTCGCGCTGGGCCACTGGAAGGAGCAGGGCGCGGTCAGCATCAAAAATGGAAAAGTCGAGCTAAAGGTTCCGGACCATCTGAACAAGAAAACGCTGGAAGAGGAGTTCATTGAGAAATTTACAAAATCTGATGAGATCGAGCATGAATCCCTGGCGCCGGAATACAAAGAGGCGTACAACAAACTGAGAAAGCGCGGCCTCGCATCACAAGAGGAAAAAACCGAGAGAATTTTTGAAATCACTGACACTGGCGCCAAGGTTGCAGATGCAGTTAAGCCCGGCGAGAAGATTGGCCAGCTAACATCAGATATAATCAAAAGCGGCGAGTGGCAGAAGAAGCCATTCCGCAGGTTTGATGTCGAGGGCCACGTCCCGGAATTATTCATCGGCAAGAAGCAGGCGTACGCAAGATTTTTGGAAGAGGTGAAGGATGAACTGGTCGCTCTTGGATTTGAGGAAATGACTGGCCCGCTTGTTGAACTCTCATTCTTCAACAACGACGCGCTCTACATGCCGCAGGACCACCCTGCGCGCGGGATTCATGACATCTACTCAGTTAAAGAACCAAAATACGGAAGTCTTGAAAACTACAAACATTTTCTGAAAGCTGTGAAAGAGGCACACGAAACCGGCGGCAAGACCGGAAGCACAGGCTGGCAAGTCCCATTCAGCGAACAGGAGACGGCAAAGCTTGTGTTAAGGACGCAGGGGACTGCGTTGTCTGCAAGAACGTTGATGCAGAAAGATTTGAAAATTCCAGGCGCGTATTTCGCGGTCGCGCGTGTGTTCCGCCCAGATGTTTTGGATGCCACGCATCTTTTAGAATTTAACCAGACTGAAGGAATTGTCTTAGATGAAAGTGCGAACTTGAAAAAATTGCTGGGCCTGCTTGCAGAGTTCGCAAAGAAAATTACCGGTTCCAACAAAGTGAGATTCAGGCCGCACTACTTCCCATATACTGAGCCGTCCATCGAGGTTGATATCTGGAGCCCGGCACTAAACAATTGGGTTGAAGCTTTAGGGGCTGGCATCCTCCGCCCAGAGGTCACACTGCCGCTCGGCGTGAAAGTTCCCGTGCTGGCATGGGGCATCGGTGTTGACCGGCTTTTCATGATTCGCGAAAACATCTCAGACATCAGGCAGCTGTTCAGCCAGGATGTGGACTGGCTCAGGCGGAGGAAAATCTAATGCCAAACATTGAAATCTCACTTTCAGATTTGAAGAAGCTGGTTGGGCCAAAGATGCCTACAGACTTGGAAAAACTAGAGCCATACATCTGGATGGTGAAAAGTGAGATTGAGGGCTTGGAAGGTGATGTGCTGACAATAAAGATCGGCGATACAAACAGGCCCGACCTCTGGTGTGCCGAAGGAATCGCGCGTGAATTGCGGGGCGCGCTGGAAATTGAAAAGGGCTTGAAAGAGTACAAAGCTAAATCCTCAGATTACAAAGTTTACGTTCACGCAAAGCTGGAAAAGATTCGCCCCTACATTGCCTGCGTTGTCGTGAAAAATGTAAAACTCACAAATGAGTTAATCAAACAAATCATGCAGCAGCAGGACAAGATTGACGGCACGTATGGCAGGAAACGGGCAAAGACATCAATTGGTTTGTACAAATTTGATTTGCTGAAGTGGCCACTGAAATATGCGGTTACAAAACCAAATGAAAATGCGTTTGTGCCACTAAGCTTTTCTGATAAACTTACACCAAAACAAATTCTGGAAAAACATCCGAAGGGCCTGGAATACCAACACTTGCTGAAAGGCCTGCCAGAATATCCAATCTTCCTTGACGCTGATGGGAAAGTTCTATCGATGCCGCCAATCATAAACTCAAATGACTTGGGGCAGATTGATGAGGGCGTAAATAATATTTTAGTCGAAGTCACTGGCACAGATTATGATGCAGTCAATAATGTTTTGCGGATAATGGCGATGACGTTTGCAGACCGCGGGGGCGAGCTGCACCAGGTGGCTATTGATTATACAACACGAAAGCAGGATGTCACGCCGCACTTTGACACAAAACACTTTGAAATCAAGGCAGAAGATGTTAGCAAATTGCTTGGCGAAAGATTGACTGCTGAAGATGTCGTCCGCGCGCTGCAAAAGGCAAGATACTCCTGCCTTGCTGAGAAAAATGTCGTCCATGTTACCGTGCCCGCTTATCGGACAGATATCATGCACCAAGTGGATATTTACGAAGACGTTGCAATCTTCCACGGGTTTGATAGGTTCAAGCCGGAAACCATGGCACTGCCTTCTGTTGGAAAATTATCTGACGTCGAGAAATTATCCCGCAAGATTCGTGAGCTCTGCATCGGCACCGGGGCGCAGGAAGTGATGAATTTCAGTCTGACAAATGCCGAGTCGCTGTTCGGCCACATGAATAACCCAGTTGAAGATGTGATTGAGATTGAGAATCCTGTTTCATTCACGTTCTCTGTTTTGCGGAATGGCCTGCTGCCATCGCTACTGGAGTTTTTGTCACATAATACGACAAAGGAATTCCCGCAGAAAATATTTGAGGTTGGCGATGTCGTCGTGGCAAATCCAAAATCCGAGGTTGGCTCGGACACAGTTCGCAAGTTGGCTTTTGCAATCTCGGACACAAACGCAAACTTCACGGATGCGAAGCAGGCTTTGGAATCTGTCGCAAAAGGCATGGGCTGGAAATTAAGCTATAAAGAATTGGAACATTCGAGCTTTATTGCTGGCCGGTGTGCTGCGATAATTAAAGAGGGGAAAGAAATTGGGGTTATTGGGGAGATCGCGCCGAAGGTTTTGTTGAATTGGGGATTAGGGATGCCTACAGTGGCTTTTGAATTTGCTCTTTAGTTTTCAGTCGTACAAAGAAAAACAAAATATCAGAGTGATAATCTACGCCCTAACTCCACTCCCACAAATCGTTTCCAAAATTGCTGTGCATACCTCATACGAATCAGCATTTGCAGCTGGCCTGCGGTCTTCTAGGTAGCCCTTGCCGGCCTGTGCAACGTGCAGGGGAATCCTGACGGATGCACCGCGGTCTGCAACGCCCCACCGGAATGTGTTGATGTCACAGGTTTCATGCCGGCCTGTCAGGCGCTTTTCGTTTCCAGCACCATAGACTTCGATGTGTTTGGCATGGCTTGTGCTAAGTTTTTCACAGGCTGCCTCGATGTGTTTAATGCCGCCAGCATCGCGCATATATCTCGTACTGAAATTTGTGTGCGCACCCGCGCCGTTCCAATCTCCTGCTTCTGGTTTTGGGTCGAGCTTTGCGCTGATGCCGTGGTCCTCGCCGATTCTATAAAGAAGCCATCTGGCCAGCCACAACTCATCCGCAATTTGCGGCGGCGAAAGCGGCCCGACCTGGAACTCCCATTGCGCTGGCATTACTTCTGCATTTATGCCGCCGATTTTCAGGCCAGCAGCCAGGCAAGCCTTCAGATGTGCCTCCACGAGCTCGCGGCCGTAAACCTCATCACTGCCGACGCCGCAATAATACTTGCCCTGCGGCCCAGGAAAGCCCGCACCAGTCGGCCATCTCAACGGGCGAACACCGTCTTTATCGTACAAAGTATATTCCTGTTCGATTCCGAACCAGGGCTCCGCATCCTTGGAACTTTCCGCAGCAGCCCTTAATCGCGCCCGTGTGTTAGATTTGTGCGGCGTTCCGTCCGCGTTGAGAACTTCGCACAACACTAGTATGTGTGGCTGGCCCCGTATCGGATCGGGAACATAATGGACTGGGCGTAAAATAATATCGCTTTGCGTTGTTGTGGCTTGGGCGGTGCTCGAGCCATCTGACGTCCAGTCGAGAATCTGTTCGAGAGATATGCTGCCAGTTAATTCCAGCACACGTGTTTTGGAGCGCAGTTTTTTTGTAGGTATCTAGCCATCAATCCAGATGTATTCTGCTAAAATTTGTTTTTGCATTTTACACCAACAACTTGCATCTACTAGAACAAAGGGTTTTTATTTGTTTCGCCGGAGTGATTGAATAGTTATTTCTCCGGCCCCATATCGCTAAATCACTATTTAGCGGAATGGTCGCCTTCGGCTCCCATAAACGGAAAGAAAATAACTTCCTTGATGCTCGCTTGATTCGTCAGCAGCATCACAAGCCTGTCGATCCCTATGCCCTGCCCGCCAGTTGGGGGCAGGCCATACTCCAGCGCGCGCAGGAAGTCTTCGTCAATCGCCTCCAGCCATTTTTCATCAGCCTTGGTGCGGGACTTGACCTGCTCTTCCAGAAATTTCCTTTGTAAAATTGGGTCGTTTAATTCAGAGTATGCGTTGCCGAGCTCCATCCCGCAGACAAACGGCTCAAACCTCTCAACAAGATGCGGATATTTTCTGTGCAATTTGCAGAGCGGCGTAGTTTCGCAAGGGTGGTGCATAATAATTGTCGGTTGGATGATTGTTTTGTCAAAGCTCTCAAATATCGCGTTAATCAGCTCGCCCCTTGTGGAATTTTTATCCGCCTCGATTTTTTTATCAGAACAACATTTTCTAAGTTCGGAGTCGGACATTTTTTCGACATCAAGCTTCAGGTATTTTTTTATTGCATCCGTCATCGACAGCCTCTCCCACTTGCCCACGTCAATCTTGTGGCCCTGCCACTCAATCTTTGTCGTGCCGAGAACTTTTTTGCAAACAGATTTAATTAATTCCTCAAATAAATTCATCATCTGCCCATAATCGTAGTACGCGATGTAATATTCAATCTGTGTGAATTCAGGATTGTGCCGGACATCTATGGACTCGTTCCTGAAATCCTTTGCAAATTCATAGACGCGCTCAAACCCGCCGGCAATCAGTTTTTTCAGGTAAATTTCGTTTGAGGTCCTCAGGTAGACATCCATCTTCAAATCATTCATGAAAGTTTTGAACGGCTTGGCTGCTGCGCCGCCGTAGATTGGCTGCAAAACAGGGGTCTCAACTTCCAAAAAGTTTTTTTCGTTTAGGAACTCGCGGATTGCGTCAATAATTTTTGTGCGCGTGATAAAAATTTCTTTCACTTTTGGATTCATAATCAAGTCAACGTATCTCTGCCGGTATCTTATCTCTGCGTCCTTGAGGCCATACCACTGGCTCGGCAGATGGCGGAGTGATTTTGTAAGCACCACGAGTTTTTCTGCTTTCACTGAAACTTCACCGCGCTTTGTTTTTGCGGCTTTTCCTTCCACGCCAACAAAATCGCCGGCCTCTAAATATTTCAGCAAATCATAATCTTTTCCAAGCGCATCCTGTGCCAGCCAGAGCTGTACATCTCCAGAGCCATCCCGCAAATCGCAGAACGCGAGCTTACCATGTTCTCTAATCGTCATCAACCTGCCAGCCACCGAAACTTTCTTGCCTTCCAGCTTTGCAAAATTAGAAATTATTTCTGCGGCGTGATGTGTCTGGTTAAATGAGTAAGGGTATGGTTCTATGTTTGCTTTTCGCAGGGCATTTAGTTTTTCCAGCCTTTCGGGGTCAGCCATACACCTTAAGACAAAAAACTTTGTATTTAAATCTTTATTGGTGCGGAAGTTTTATATGACTAACTGTGTTTGAACGCACATGCCAATAAATCCCGCCGTAATGCTGAGCGAGCAGGATAAAGTGGACTTCCGGCGGATTTCTGATTTGCTCGGGCGTGAAGGCAGGGCACTCTCGGCGGAAGAGGTTGCAACAACGCTTGGCCTGCAGGTTGAAATTGAGGGCAAGCTGGAACTGGACGTTAGGCGCGCAGAGTGGCTGTTGTTAGTTGGCGCCGGCCGCAGAAGCGATTTTGCCCGCAAATTTGTTAGGGGCACGTCATATTTCTCAATAAACCAGACGCCGAGCGCAGGGGTTATTTTTCAGGGCCAGCGGGAGTACTCGCACTCAGATCCTATCAGGAGATTTCTTGCTGCGTTAAGTGATAATCCTGCCGGCCAGACATTAGAGCAGTTAGTCAAACTTACGGGGGTTCCAAAAGCTCGCGCTCAAGAAATACTGCGCAGTGAAACCCGTGAGACTGACGGGGATAAAGGGTTCTTCCGAGTGGCTAGCGCTGTGCGACAAAGTAAAAGAAATGAAACAATATATCTTTTGCAGGAGGAGCTGGCGCCTGAGGAGCAGATAGAACGGCTTACTGCGTGCGGCCTGCGTACATTATCAAAAAATGAAAAGTTTGTAAGACTGACGGGTATTTTTGCAAACGCGATTGCACATGTAAATTTTATACCTGTGGAAGCTGCAACAGTTTTTGCGCAGCGGATTGCATATGCATACTACATTACTCAGAAGCATGAGGCACATGCGTGGCAGAAGAGCCGTCCGATTAGAGACGAAGTTGAAGAGCGGCTATGGATGAACCAACACAAAGGAGATCCTCGCGATTCACTTGAAGCAATTTTACGCAACATGCTTAAACGGCATGAGGAACATACAGAGTTGAGTGTTGTGTTGACTGACAATATATTTTCAATAGAAGAGCGTGGAGCAGGTTATAGTAATCTTGCCGGCCTCGCCAACAATCTCAGGTTTGAACTTAACCTGCGTCATGGCGGGGAGTGGCGCCATCACGTCACTGTCTTGGACATGGCGCGGGTGCTTGCCGCCCAGACACCAGAGGGTGCAGTGCAGGCAATCCTTAATCTGCCCA
>CAZUEL010000006.1:0-37630 GCA_964619325.1 Candidatus Woesearchaeota archaeon
TAACATTGCGGCCATTATGGCTTGCAGCTCTAGTGAATAGCCAACATCTTCAAACTCATGAACACTTGCCGCTAAAAAAGTTTGTTCGACAGATCCTGACAAGTTACTAGACTTAGGCAGAGCTCCGCCTGTCACCAACGATGGCATAATTGCGCGGCGCAAGTATTCTATGCCCCGCCTCGCACCAAAAAATCTATAAATGACCTGCTCTGATTCCGTGCCATCTGGTTTCCGCACAGTAACATTACATATATCAATTACACCACCCACTACTATTAGCTCTAAACCATTTTGTGCCCGCCACGCACCGCGGTGCATTTGCCCATAGGAAAATAATTCCGGCGTTGCCATGCGCCCGCAAACATAATAACATTTAAAAATCTTACTGTGCCTTTCTTCCTGGACCTTTCCTAAGTCAAGCTTCGCTCGACTGGGCGCAGAAACCAAAGAAAATTCCGTGGAATTTTCTTGGCCAAGAAAATCGCAGTGCGATTCCCAAGCGAAACGGAGTTTCGCTGGGCCCAGAAAAAGCAAAACTTTTTCTCGGGTTCTCTGGAATCTTCAGATTTTCTTGCGCTTCACCCACTTAGGTAGGTCAATATCTTTGTGGCAGCGCTCGCACGTGAATCTGAAGACTTCGCCGGACTTTGACTTGCCAGTTTTTTCATTTAGAATTTTTGCTTTTACCCGTTCAAAGGCCTGCTGTTTCTCCCCGACGTGCAGGCAATGCGGGCAGATATACTCGATGTTCGCTAAATCCTCGCCCTCAAAACGCCAGACTAATGCTCGCCCACCATTTGGTAAAGCTCGGCGGGTAAAATAAGCAAGTTTATCGTTTGCTGTTGGTTTTCGGAGTGCCATAACAAAAAATTCCGGCCAGACTTTTTAAATACTGTGGTTAGAAACCTTAAGAAAGGTTTAATAAAGTTTAGTTTTGGGCACTGTTATGCCAGATACCAACCAAATTACGAAAGAGCAATTAGGCGGAATCGCAAAAGAACTGTTCGACTTGTTGGAAGCACAACCAAAGCCTCTAGACCTCGATGCTATGTTAGATCAAAGCTTTCCCGCCACTGGCGCGGCACATATATTTGTTGAGTTGCGGCTGTCACAGAAAAATACATCAGCATACACAATTAGTTATATTGTGCCAGGCTTAGGCATACCATTAGAGGTTAAAGTTAATCGCACTTTAATGTGGTCCATGCTAATAATTAAGGCAGATCTTGCTCCTGCCGGCTATCAAACATTTAGCAGCGATTCCTTCGGCAACCCAATGCATTACAAACAGCTTGATT
This sequence comes from Candidatus Woesearchaeota archaeon, assembly GCA_964619325.1. Lineage (GTDB taxonomy): Archaea > Nanobdellota > Nanobdellia > UBA10117 > UBA10117 > CAZUEL01. The sequence goes on from CAZUEL010000006.1 coordinate 1,299, forward strand.
CTATAGATATTTCTGAGATAAGCCGGGAGCTAAACGTTTTAGCGCAACTTGCTCAAAAATAAAGATATGTTTAAACAATATTAGTGCGGGGGACAGGATTCTCGAATTCGTTCGAACCTGCGAAGGCACTAAGCCATTGGATTTCTGCTTTTTATCTTAAGTCCAACCCCTTTGACCGCTTGGGTACCCCCGCGCAGAAATAGGTTTGGATTGCTGTTTAAAAAAGTAATGCGGCAGCGCCTAAGATTAAACTTTAGCCCAATCTATATCAGAATACTTGAATTGCTTTGCATGCACAGTCTTCCACTCCTCATCCATATTTTCCCATGGGAACAAATTTGAGAACGATTCAACGCCATTTTTTTTGCATTTTTCCTTTGTGAGCGTTCTTGTGTCGTTTGTAAGCCTGCCATAAAAGCTCACATCGAAAACATCAAACTTTTGATATGAATAATCTGCGTAATCAGCAACATGAATAATTTTACAATTTGGGAATTTTTCCCTGAGGTATTTTGCGGCGCTCTCTGCAGTCGTCCCGTAACACTGGTTGTTTTCAACCAGCAAGAAGTTTGGTTTTTCCGGAAGCGGCGGCGTTGGTATCGGCAAGTCAAACAGACGCTTTAGCTCTATTTTGCCTTTGTTAAAAAAATATTTGTATTGAATTGGGAGTATTCTCAAGATATGTAACTGGTAGGCAAAATAAGTTCCAGGGAAATTTCCTCCGCGCAATATCGGAACGACAGCAGAGATTTGTATTTTATTTTCTTTCAAATATCTTTTTAACTTAGCGAGAACTTCATCCAGGGCTTTGAAATATTTTTCCCACGAGAGTTTTTTAAAATCTGACTTATAATATTTCGGTAGCTGAATGTCCACTTGTTTTTCATCTGCCATACAACACAAAGTAATTAGCTATTATTAAAGTTAATGCGGGGAGGAGGACTTTCGCTGCAAAGCCTTCCCGTAGTTGCATTGGCGAAGCCAATGCGACCCGGGGTTTGGGCAGTGCCCAAGAACTAAGGGGCAGAGCCCCTTGGGTCTTGGATTCGAACCTCCGAAGGCACTAAGCCACTCGCCCCTGAAGCGAGCACGTTTGACCGCTTCGCTATCCCCGCATAATATGGTGCTCCCAGCGAGATTTGAACTCGCGCCACAAGCTTGAGAAGCTCGTATCCTTGGCCGGGTTGTCTGGCGCCTGGCATTTGTGGCGTCTTTGACGCCACCGCGTCTTTCTTTGGATGCCAGGGAGCCTTTCTTTCCGCAACGCAAGAAAAATCCGAAGATTTTTCTGCGCCCAGAAAATGCTTTGCATTTTCTTGGGAGAAAGAAAGGCTGCCTCTAGACGATGGGAGCCCATGCTGAAGCTAGTTTTTCGGTTTAAAAAGTTTAGGCGGGCCCACGAGGATGTGTTCTTGCAGTTACCTGCAATTGAACCCCGATCCGTCGGTTGCCTCAAGGCAATACGCGGAGCTTTGCTTCGCAGCATCCGAAGCCGACCGCACTATCCAAGTTATGCTATGGGCCCACAAATTACGAACATAAATCTTGTTTTTAACCTTAACTATGAGTTAAGGGGATGGAAAAATCAGCTAATCAATGATTTTCTCATAAGCCTTCGTTTGCCGTATTTTCTCAGCCAGTCTCTTCAGCTCCTCGAAATCTGCCTTCGGCCCGCCAAGAGTTGTAATGTAACCTTCATATACATCAAAGAACTTTTCCTGCTTCGCCCATGTTTCTTCAAACTTATCTCCTAGGCCATGCATCGGGTAGAGCTTGATGTGAATGTGGTTAACGCCCATGCCCTCCGCAACCAGAGACACCCGTGTAACAGGCAGCGCCTTCTCCAACAACTTCGCAACTTTTTTAGATGTGGCCATCAAGTCTAAATAAACTTTATCTGGCAGGTCAAAGGCATATGAGTTATAGTGTTTCTTTGTCAGCACCAGCGACATGCCTTTTGTGTTTGGCATGATATCTAAAATCGCTAGGAAATCTTTGTCTTCCCAGAACTTCGCACTGGGAATTTCTCCGTTTACAATTTTACAGAAGATACAATCTACCATAGCTAACCCACTAACGTAATGTTTTTTAAGGTTTTTGAATCTGCTGCGCATACTAAATATAAATAGTTTCAGAAACATTTAACTAATATTTTTTAGTACTGCTCGGAGTAAGGGCTCAAAGCAAGCCTTAGCTATTGAAATTACATCTTGAGCCTCAATAAGATTTGGCCGGTACCCGTAATAGTTTATATTGTGCCGCAATCTGCGGAGATTATCTATTAAATTGATTGGTCTGCTGGTATTAACGTCAAGCTTTAGAAGCTCATTTATTGGCGTAATATGGTCTTCCGAGTTTATGCCCTTTGCAACAAGCAATGCATCGCCGAGCATTCTAAAGCACTCATAAACATTCCTTATTATTGTAGCACTAGATTCATCGGTGAGTTTTAAACTTAGTGTAAACTCCAATTCTCTTTTTGCGGCTTCTGCTATGCTTTGCGCATTTTTCATATCCGGTCTTTTGTACCTTTCTATGGTTTCACCTCCAGAAATCCATAAAGGATGATACCGTTTGCTATGTTCGCAAACAGGTTAGTATTAATATTATTTCTGGAAAATTTAAGTAAATTAACTTTAACATTTTTTCTATAGCCAAGCCATGGTAAAACGCCCAGCACCATAACCTCGGTTTTGCTATCCCCAAGGACTTCTACTCCAATATCTATGTCGCTTTTTTCTGTATCGTCGCCCTTTCTGTAGCTACCAAATAACACTATTACCCGCGGGCTTTTTATTTTGTATAAAGTTTCTTCTAAAATGCCAGATTCATAAACCAATCTAAGATTATACGCAATCTTGGAAGTTACATTATAAACATGATGTTTATCGCAAGATATTCTCCAAATCTTACCTAATACCTTTTTCCTAAGAAAACCTTCCTTGACAAATTTTAATACAACCTTATTTGCTGTTGTTTTTGATATTTTAAGTTCATCTGCTAACTCGTTCAAACCAAATTCGGTATTAGGATACGCAAAAAACCATGCTAATATTTTCTGATATGCCTCGCTAAATTCTGCAGGATTTACTTTATTATGTCTCGGTGCGTGCCAAGCTTTTTCTGTGATTGCGTTTAAAAATGCATCTTCCTGTTCAACCATACTATTAGTTACTAGCAGGACTTTATAAGCCTTTTGGTTACCATTCGGTAATGTTAGAAACCATATGATTTTACAAACAACCGAGCGCGATATAATTTTATGCTCACTTATAGTAATTTAGGGCGTCAGCCTGTCCGCAGTCCTCGGGAATGGAATCGTATCAAAAATATGTTCCGCCCCTGCCAGCCACATCACCAGCCGCTCGATGCCGAGACCAAAGCCGGCATGCGGGACAGAGCCGAACTTCCGCAAATCCAAGTACCAGTCGTAATCTTTCTTATCTAATTTGAAAAGTTTCAACGATTCCAGTAATTCTTTTGAGTCTTCAATTCGTGCAGAGCCGCCGGTTGTCTCCCCGACTCCGGGAATTAGCAAATCCGCAGCCAAAACTACTTTCTTGTCTTTCGGGTCAACCTTCATGTAGAACGCTTTCATCTCGCGCGGGAAGTGAGTGAGGAAGACTGGCTTTCCCATTTCTGCAACAAGTTTTCTTTCATCTTCGTCAGTTAAATCATAGCCCCACTTCTTGCCGAGTTTTTTTATCGCATCTGCATATTTCATCCGCGCAAATGGAGCTTTCAACTGCAGAAGTTCTTTTGTATCGCGGCCAAGCTCTTTTAGTTGGCGCGCACATCTCTTCGCGACATAGTGCGCGACAAAAATAATTAACTCTTCCTCAAATTTCAGTAAGTCATCAAACGTCATCCACGCTGTTTCCATTTCGTGATGCCAATACTCAGCCAGATGCCTTCTCGTGCGGGATTTTTCTGCACGGAAGCTTGGGGCAATGCAGTAGATTTTTTCCAGCGCAAAAATCATCGCCTCCGCATAAAGTTGCCAGCTTTGTGTCAAATATGCTTTCTTATCAAAATATTTTACCTCGAACAACGTCGAGCCGCCCTCGGATGCCGCGCTTGTGAAGCTCGGGCTCTGCACTTCAAAATATCCACGCTCTTTGTAGAACTGATGGATCGCCTCGAAAACTGCTGCGCGGACTTCTAAGATTAATGTTTCTTTCCTGCTGCGCAGCCAGAGATGCCGCACATCGCGCAGGAATTCCTCGGACTTATCTTTTGTGATTGGAAATCTTTCCGCAAGGCCAACAATCTGTAAGTCTTCTACTTGCAGCTCAAAACCCGTCGGCGCCCTTTTGTCCTCGCGTATTTTTCCGGAGATTGTGCAGGAAGATTCCATCGTCAGCTTCAGCGCATCCGCCCACACTTTTTTTGAAACTAATTCTTTTTTTACGACGGCTTGAATAACATCCGAGCTATCCCGTAGTATGATAAAAATCATTTCCTTCTGGTCTCGGATGCGGTAGACCCAGCCGCGAATTGAAACGGATTTACCTTCGAGCTTTTTGTCCAAAACTTCAGCTATTGCTCTAAAATCCATATTCACCACCTACAAACTCAAATAAGAATTTTATAAATCTATCTAATGCCACACATCTAACAATTCCGGCAATCACTTCGGGATACCATAAACAAAATTCAGAATTAGAGTTTAAAAACGTTTAGGCTAAAGCTGCCTTTGCGCCACTAACTAATTCTGTAATAGAATCTTGTAATAGCTGTGGGCTTTGCTGGCCGCGGAGTTCGCCGCGGAAACTTGTTTCCATTAATTGTTTTATAATATTCAAATATGTTTGCGGCGCTATGCGGTAAAAATCTTGAATTTCAACTTGCCTATTAACTTCTCCCATAATTATAGAAAGCTTTGTTACAGCCATATCTTCTGGCATCTCTCCAGGATATATTAGCGATGATTCTAAGGGTTTTATACCTGATGCAGCATCATACGCGCTAGTCTGACGCAAAGTTTCCCTTTTTAGTCGTGAGCCAATTATTATGGGTATGCCTCTCTCCAGCGCTAAGGCCAGCGCATAGCTATCGCCTACATTTCCAGAAAAACTGCCGATGTACAGTCCACGCCTACCTTTTATGCCGCTTGTAACAACACCGCCCATTTTATCTACAGTTATTGGTACAAGATCGCGATTTTCCAAAGCGATAAAATGCTCTATCAAGTTTGCAAACGTTCTAGTTTCCGGATACGCAGTTATCCCTATTACTTCTGGCCGTGGAGCATCAAGCCTGACCTGCGCAGCATATTCTGCTGGCCTTCTAACTAACCTGTCTTTTGCCACAACTAGTTGTTCGTACATATACTGCCGCGACGGGCCATCAAAAGGAATATTTAGTGAGGGGTGCAAAATCCGCGGGTGCATCCCAATTGAGGTCAAAGTATGGAAGTCCTCTGGCGTAACACTGTCCATAGATTTTCCAATTAAATTAACAACCTCTTCTAGTTTGTAAATTTTGGCTACGCCGCTCTGCTGCTCTTCGAATACACTGATGAATGCCTCTTTTGGCTTTTTTGCAGAGTGCACCACTCGTACACCTTCAAATAATTCACCCGCAAAGCTCACATAAACTCCCGGCCGAAGGGGCAGTGCGCTTGCATAAAAAAAAGCGTGTTGTAAATTTGAGTGAGCATCGCTGTCCGGCATTCCTAGCGGAATCATAGCACCAGTCATAACTATCGGAACCGGAGAACTTTCTATTAAAAATTCAAGTGCGTGCGCAGCATTACACATAGTATCGGTGCCATGCAATACCACCACGCCATCTGGTTTATGTTCATTGGTTTTTGCTGCAATAAATTTTGCAATTGTGGTTTGATCTTCCGGACTCATCAGCGAACTGTCCTTGCGCATCACCTCTTCTACGCTTACCTGGTAGCGATCTGATATTCGCGGAGTGCTTTGTAATAGTGATTCAGCGGGCAAAGTTGGTTTCAATACGCCACCGTCTACTTGGCACAAAACAGTTCCGCCGGTAACAACAACCAAAACGCGCGGTTTCTCGATGGGCCGCGGCCCATAAAATCTTCGATACATTTCACCGGGCCGGCTGCGAAAGGCACTTCTTATTGCTGCAGTTCGTTCCACTGCAGGCAACTTATTTACTTTGCCGCGAGTCGAGCTTTTCAAGAACCCGTAGGCCAGCCCATCATAACATAACTCTTCTATTTCCCGATTATCATATCTTAAAATATCGCGTGGCAACAGCGTCTTATGAAATGCACCTGTGGCTATGTGAAATAAGCCCATACTATCACCGAAGTTTAAATATGGCAATATTAACGGCATAAAAAGCTTTCAGTCATCACACAAAGGCTTATAAATATAGTTTCAATATACAAAAATATGACTGAAATTGAAATGATTCTGAAAAAAATTATAGATGCAGATAGCCTGCCGACCAGGGATGAAGCAATACGACTGGCCACTTTAGTTGAACAGCAACAAGAACAAACCCGCGCGGGATTTACTAGCTTTTGCCGATCGTACAACACATGGGAAATTTATACTTTGGAGTTTGTTGATGCGCTGGCCACAGAAATTAAGAGATTAGGTCTTGCACCAATTTTAGAAATTTGCGCTGGCAGCGGAAAGCTCTCGCACCAATTAAGAAAGCGTGGTGTGGGTGTTGTTGCGACAGATGATTATTCCTGGAAAACTTCAGCGCGACTGGAGTTGGTTGAACGCCTAAACCATCTGGCCGCACTAAGAAAATACCAACCAAGATTAGTTGTTGCCTGCTGGACTCCACCAAAGTCTAGCGTGCCAGTTGATGTTTTAGATTTTCCAAGCGTATCCGCTTTTATTGACATAAATCAGGATGACCATGGCACGGAAATCTCTGACGCGCTTAGCAAGAGAGTAAATTTCAATAAACGGTTTTTAAATAACGTAATACCTAGCATCAATTTAACAAGTTACATAAACGAACAGGGCGAGTTAATAATCAGACCTTCAATAATCGAACTTTATACAAGAACATAAATTTAATAACTTAAACACTTTATTTTTATCATGAACCCCTCGCACAAGGCGACGAAACCACAGCAAGATTTTTAAACGCGAGTTGCATATTAAAAATATGGACCAAAAGTTCACGATAGTAACGGAGAGGGAAGGCAAGTTCTACATAGCCAAGTGTATTGAATTAAAAATAGTGAGCCAAGGCCTCAGCTATGGTAAGGCCCTGGACAACATCAAGGAAGCGATAGAGCTCTACTTGGAATGGTAAGGTTTTTATATTAAAACCAAACTACAAACACATGGAAATCAAAATTCAACTTGAAAAAGGTGAAGACGGCTGGTATGTGGCCACCGTGCCTGCCCTTCCGGGCTGTATCTCGCAGGGCAAAACCGTTGAAGACGCCAAGAAAAATATCGCAGAGGCAATAACCTTGCACTTACAGGCCTTACTTGAAGACGGCATCCCGCTCAGAACGCCAAAAGAAATGAAATCAGAAACCATAATAATAAAAGTATGACCAAATTACCGAGGGTTTCCGGCAAAGAGGTTCTCAGATTATTGCTTAAGCTTGGCTATTACATACGGGATCAGAAAGGCAGTCACGCCCATCTCCGCCACCCAACAAAGCCTCCGCTAACTGTGCCGATGCACGATGAACTAGACAGGGGAACTTTAAAAGCGATACTTAAATCGGCTAACTTGAGTGTTGACGAGTTCGTTGGATTAATTTGAGCTATGAAAACACAAATCGCACAAGGCGCAGAAGCCATAATTTATTTTAACAGAAATAGAGTTAGAAAGGAAAGAATAAAAAAGAATTACCGCCTGCCACAGATCGACATCAAGCTGCGCAAGGAGCGGACAAAGAAAGAAGCATCAATCCTGCACAAGTTGCAGCAGGCTGGCCTGAACGTACCACAGCTCACCAAAATCTCTGAGTTTGACTTGGAGATGGAGTTTATTGATGGAATAAAGCTGCGGGATTATTTAGACACTACAAAAAAGTTTTCGGTCTGCAAACTAGCTGGCGTAGAAATTGCAAAAGTCCACAAGTGCGGAATCTTCCACGGCGACCTCACGACGTCAAACATGATTTTTTTGAAAGGTAAAATATATTTGATTGACTTCGGCCTTGGCGACTACTCGCTGCGGGTTGAAGATTTTGCGGTGGACCTGCACATCTTCAAGGAGTGCCTGACGTCAAAGCACAATGCAATCTGGGAAAAGTGCTGGCAAGGTTTTCTGAATGGATATAAATCAATTGATAAAGAGTTTGCAAAAACTGTTCTAAAAAGATTAGCTGCGGTGGAATTACGAGGAAGATACAAGCACGTTGGCTAAACTGCTGCCTTAGGCCACTTATACACATTATATCTAACTTCGCCGTCCTCGTTCGCTAGTTCTATGTAAAAATCTAAACTGCCCTGCCTGCCCATAATTCGTAGGCCATAATCTTGCACCGCAAACAACCGGCCAACTGCATTAATTATGTATTTAATATTGTGCACCTTTCGCGTAACTAAATCGATACCAGATGTCTTTGGCACGAGCTCTGATATTTGTATTATTTGCAAACTCTCAATTAGCTTAATCAGCCCTTTCCTGCCCTCAACCCATAACTCTCGATAGTTGGACACACTGATCTACGCACAAAACCTTTAAAAACCATCCTTCGCAGCAGAAGCTAGGATGAATCAGCTTCGGCTTGTTCAGACCGGTATGATTTAATTCTATCGGCTCAAAAATAATCAACTATGGCTAAGATGCATACTAGGAGACATGGTGTCTCCGGCTCAAAGAAACCACTCCTAGAGCCAGTTCCGTCCTGGCTACAATACAAAGCCGAGGAAATTGAAGCACTAATAGTAAAACTCATAAAACAAGGCCTGGCTCCCTCGCAGGTCGGCCTCGCCCTGAGAGACACATACGGCATACCAGACGTGGAAAAAGTCACTGGCAAGAAATTGGGAAAAATCCTGCGGGAAAAAGAGTTACAAACAGAAATCCCGGAAGACTTGCATTCATTAATGAAACGTGCAGTCCAGATAAAAAAGCACATGGAAACCCACAGAAAAGACATGCACTCCAAACTCGGTTTACAAAGAACGGAGTCAAAAATATTCAGGCTTATGAAATACTACAAGACAAACGGGAGGCTTCCAGCTAACTGGAAATACACGTAATGGCAGCAGGCAAAATAAGAGTGGGCAAAAAGAAATGGTTCACAGTCCTGGCACCGGAAGTTTTTGGCAAAAACGAGCTGGTCGAAGTCACCGCGTACGAGCCGAACGAAATTGTGAACAAGCCAGTCGAGCTGAACTTTTCCCAGATTTCAGGAAACCCAAAAGACCAGTATAAAAAAATAATTCTCAAAATTGTGAACGTGCAGGGCGAGAAGGCACTGACCGAGCCATGGCGCTTCCACCTGCAGGAGTCATACGTCGGCCGAACCGGCAGGCGATTCAAGGAAAAATTCCACTACGTCGTTAAAACAAATTCGAAGGACAGCAAACAAATGGTCATAAAGATTTATGTCATGGCAGAGCGCCTGCTGCACCACTCCGCACGTGCAGAGATGATTAAAATATTAATAGAAAAAACAAAAACACTCCTTGCAACGATTGACGGCTTCGACTTCTTCAGGCCAGATATAATGGACAATCTTGCGGCGGAGATGCGGGCTGGCATCAGAAAAATCTACCCAGTTGACAAAGTTTTCATTTGGAAGGTTGCTGTCAATCCAGGAAAGAGGACGAAATAATATGTTACCGGGACAACTTCTTGCCTCGTCCCAGCCATCAACACTTCAAAACTGGTCCGTAGTGGTTTCGAGCACATATTGGACAAATGGGTTTGGACTTCTTCTAGTTGTAAGATTAGAGTCGCCACAATTAATTGCCGAACGCGAAGCTAGTGGTTTCAGAGCCAAACCGCGCACCCTTCGAGCCGGAGTTGGTCAGACTAGTCAAGTCGAGCACATAACCTCGGGAATTCAACTATATCAAATAATAACAAACAGATCACCGTGGCATACGCATAGACCATTGGACCTAGCCGAACGCATTTGTAGGGAAGTTGGTATTGCTTCAGTAAGACCATACATTTATGGACTCGGACACGAATTAAGAATTATTTACGACGGTCGTGATTCAGCCGCCCGTGGTGGCGTGGTCGGCCTAGCCAAAACCGTAACAAATGTTCTGGTGAACGGACCAAATTAATTATTTCAATCTCACAACTTCCAGATTCTTCGGAGCAATCGTTTCAATCCTAAAATTCTTGTGGATGCTAGATGCTAAGTCAAGACAACGTGTCTGCTCGCCATGCACAACAATCACTTTCCTTGGGCGTGGCTGTATCTCTTTCACGTATTCCATTAATTCATTACGGTCGCAGTGGCCGGAGAAGCCCTCGATTGTGTTTACTTCGAGCTTTATCGGGATTTTATCTTTCTCGTCAACCAAAACTTCCTTCGCCCCCGACTGCACTTCGCGGCCCAGAGTTCCCTCGCCGAGGTAGTTTACAAACACCAGGGAATTTTTAGAATTGTCAGCCAAGTTTTTGAAATACTGCACGGATGGCCCGCCAGTCATCATTCCCGAAGTCGCGATTATCACACAAGGCGGGCCCTCGATCACCGCCTGCCTTTCTTTATGCGAGCCGACCTGCTTGAAAATCGGCGAGAGGAATGGGTCATTTCCCTCGTAAAATATTTTGTCGCGCACCTCCTTGCCCAAAAATCTTGGGTACGCATTATGAATCGCAGAAATGTCCCATATCATTCCATCAAGATAGATCGGGAAATTCATTTTTTCCTCGCGCGAGAATTTTTCCAGTATCAGCATGATCTCCTGCGACCTGCCGACACCAAGCGATGGAATCAAAACTTTTCCCTTGCGCTTTATTGTCTCCTTAATCACATCCATAAGTTTTTTCTCGCAATCCTCACGGGACGGCATTATCGCATCGGCTGCGCCATACGTGGACTCCATCATCAGCGTTTCAACACGGGGGAAAACCATCTGCGCGCCGTCGAATAGCATCGACTTTTTCTGCTTGAAATCACCAGTGTAGAGGAAATTATGCCAGCCCTCACCAATGTGGAAGTGGCAGAGAGCAGAGCCGAGGATGTGGCCTGCGTTATACAAGGTCAGCCGGACATCCGGCGTGATGTCTGTTACCTCACCCATCTCCATCGTGACGCAGTGCTTGATTGTTTCTTTCACATCGTTGCTGGAATAAACTGACTCGTTGTTCTCGCCGCGGCCGATGTCGATGTAGTCCAGCATGAGCAGCGCCATCGTATCCCGCGTTGCCTCGGTACAGTAGACCGGCCCATCGTAACCCATCTTGAAAAGATATGGTAGGAAACCCATGTGATCTAAGTGCGCATGTGAGATCACAACCGCATCGATGTCATCAATGTGAAATTCAGGGACGTTCAGGTAAGGATATTGGAACTTTCCGTGCGCGGCAACATTTATTCCGCAATCCAAAATAATTTTTGACTCCGGCGTTTGCAGCAGGAAGCAGGAGCGGCCGACTTGCCGCGCGGCGCCGAGGAAAGAGATGCGAGCCCACTGCTCATCCACTGTTGATTTTTTAATTTCATAAATTCTTTCGCCAACTTTGTGCAGGAACTTGCGCCGCCACTCTGAATCCTGGTACAAAACATTTCGTATGTTTTGCGTTATTTTTGATGGAATTACAGATTCGCGGCGAACAAATGGAGTCCAAAAACTTTTTTCTTTTATCTCTTTCAACAACTCACCGTCCTTTCCTATTGCCAGGCCAGGCTTCTTCGCTTCTATGGTTACTAACGCCCTTGCTGGCTCGAACAAAATCTGCGTGATCTCAGCTTCCTCGGGAATTGTTTTTGTAATTAATTTACGCACATCCTCTGCATCCATACGTATCGTAGAATCCGCGCGCAGATCGATGCGCTTCTTGAACTCATTGACCATTTCCATTATCGTGTCAGTGCCATGCAGGAAAAATGATTTTGATTTTGTGTACAAAATTATATTTGCGCCCTCGTAAGCAGAGCTTGCTACCTGTGCGTCCTTCGGCAGCTTGTCTAGAATTTGGTTAATAACGGCCATCTTAATTATTGTTAAACTTAACTTTCCAATATCTTACTTCGCTTTGATCATCGCGGCCACTTTGTCTTTGGCAACGCGCCTGAATCCATTTTTGTCAATTACTACTACATCAATTCCTTCACCTGAGAAAACATCACGCTTCATCGCTGAGCTGACACAGCGGATTGCCAGCTGTACACCATCGTCAATTGACAGGCCTTCCCTATACGAATCTTCCAGCACACCATAAACCATTGGCGAGCCGCTGCCTGTTGTTGTGAATTTTGTTTCTTTGAGTGCTGCGCCAGATGCATCGACGTCAAAGAGTGCAAAACCGACGTCATCCTGTCCGCCCAATATTAACTGGACCATGTAGGGCTGCCAAGCCTTGTAGCTTGAGAACGTGACATTTCCTAAGAGATTCGCGGCGACGGTCAGCGATGGCTCGACTCCAGTGTTCAATCTGTACAAATCTAATTCTGCCCTTAGCAGTTTTGCGACATTTATTCCATCCGCAGCCCCGCCGGCAATCGTGATTGCGATATAATTTGAGACCTGGTAGATTTTATCGATCTCCTTGTTGCTGATGAGCCAGCCCATTGAGGCCCGCTTGTCTGCAGCAAGAACTACACCATCGCGGCAGACTATGCCAACGGTGGTAGTACCCTTTTTCTGTTTTGGTCTTTCCGTATCGCTCATGTTTATCACTCAGATGTTTAGGTGCATAGAAGTTTTAATACTTTGCTGTGGGTGATGGGGTTTTTAAAGGTTATGCCTCGCGAAGCGAGTCAAAATATTTATCCATGCCTGGTGGCGGGCCGAACCGTTTTGCGGATTGTATTGCCCCGTGGATAGCCTCCACGGCTGCGTCATTTGCAACTTCACCAGATAATATAATAACATCTAGCGAACCCTTCAGAGTTGGAAATTTATTTAGCACCTCCGCGCGACGCTCTTCCGGAACCTCCGCTAAATTGCGCAAGCCAATCTGCACAGCCATATCCGAAATACTAGCAACGGAAGGCGTAGGCCCATCAAGCTCTCCGACTTTCTGCATAACGACAGCGGCGCCATCTATAATTCCGACGTAAAATATCCTGTCGCTAGCAATAACATAGTGTTTTTTAGCCATACATTTATTTTCGATCGATTATTTATAAAGCTTTCCATAATGATAAGCAATACATATAAATTTATATATTTACCTAGTACGACTTTGCTACAAACACCATCGCCTTTGCCTTCTGCCCGCAGGCAATGCACTCGCCCACAGGCTTATTCTTGAATGGCATGCAACTCGTCTTCGCGCCAAGCTCCCTGAAACGCTCCTCGCACTTAGGGTTCATGCACCACGCCACCAACACTCTATTGCTATTCACAAACTTTTTCAAATCATCAAATTTCTTTGCCTCTTTTGTGTGCTCGCCCAAAAATTTCTGTGCATTCTCAAAAAGCGACTTGTGCATCTGCTCCAGCTCCTCGTGCACGACCTTTCCGATTTCATCAAACTGGCCAGCACTTCTTTGGCCGGTATCGCGGCGGACTAAAATTGCTTTTCCAACTTTGATATCCTTCGGGCCGATTTCAATCCGCACCGGCACGCCCTTCAGCTCCCACTCGTTGAATTTCCAGCCGGGCGAATATTCGTCACGATCGTCTAAATAGTGTCGGATGTTTGCGTTCTGCAGGTGCGTTGCAATTCTATTTGCGACTTTCAAAACCTCATCCTTTGTACTGTCATCGTAAATCGGAACCACGACTGCCTGTATTGGCGCAACCCTTGGCGGCAGTATCAAGCCGCGGTCATCCCCATGGACTGCCACAAGAATACCAATGCTTCTCGTTGACAGGCCCCACGAATTTTGGTGCGCAAATTTTTTCTTCTTGTCTTTGTCCAAGAACTCGATGCCAAAAGATTTTGCAAAGTTCTGGCCTAGATAGTGAGATGTGCAGCCCTGAATAATTTTTCCGTCTGGCATCATAATTTCTGCAGCGGTTGTATAAACTGCACCGGGGAATTTTTCCTCCTCAGTTTTTTTTCCGAGTGTGACTGGAATTGCCAAGACATCTTCATATGTGTGTCTATAATCCTCAAGCGCGTCAAGCACATCTGCCTCGGCCTCTTTCTGGGTTGCGAAGACCGGGTGGCCTTCCTGCCACAAGAACTCCCTTCCTCTGAGAAATAATCTGGGGTGCTTGAATTCCCAGCGCACGACGTTGCACCACTGATTTATTTTTAACGGCAGGTCGCGCCATGAGCGAACCCAATCAGAGTAATGCGCGTACATAATAGTTTCTGAAGTTGGGCGGACCGCAATCCTCTCATCGAGTTTGGAATTTCCACCATGCGTCACCCACGCAACCTCGGGGGCAAAGCCTTTCACATGCTCCGCCTCTTTTGTCAGGAGTTTTTCCGGAATAAATAGCGGAAACGACGCGTTCTTCACGCCGCGTGCTTTGAACCGCGTGTCCAAAACATGCTGGATGTACTCCCAGATCTCAAAGCCATACGGCCGGATAACAGTTGTGCCAGAGACGAATGAGTGTTCCGCCAAGCCAGCTTTATGTGCTACCTCATCAAGCCATTCAATCAACTGCGCCTTTTTATGGGCAAGGGCCATGCACAATAATTCGCAAATAACTATTAAAGCGTTTCTACCCAAACTAATCTATGAGTTTGAGGGACATTGCACTGCGAGGTTCAACTGAGCCGCTCTCGCTAATAGTAAGAAAAAGGCTGGACGACCTCGTGACAGAAGTATGCGGGTTGATAGAATCAGGGCAAGATGTATTTTCTATGAACCGATATTATTTAGCCCGGGCGTTGGGCGTTAGGCAGACTATGTATCAACGCTATTACGAACTTCTTGCAAAAGAGCTAGAAAGGCGATATGGGCAAACGCCGGTATTTGCAACTTCGCAGCGTGCGGCCAAGCTCAAAGAATACGCAAAAACACGAAAAAGAGTCTCAGATGAGTACCACTCGCTTGTTAAGGCCTGCCCAAAATTAAAGCCCAGTGTTGGCGAAATTGTGCGCGTAACCAATATGCCAAGACAAACTATCGTTGAATGGTGTAAACGGTTAAAACTCAGTATTGATTCATCGCACACTTATCACGGCGCGCGGCACCTGATCAGAGGACTAAACAACATACCACCAGATAAGTTTACATCTGACGATGTATTGATGCGACAATTTCCCAATGATAGTATGCGGCAGATTAGGAAATATATAGAAATAGTTTATGAGTCCAGGTTTTTGCCAAAATCTGCAAGACCGTACGTGCTATTTAATAACATAATTTATAATTTACTTCGCGGATACAAGCCAGCGAACGCGATACGGTTTGCTGGTATCGGGCCGCGTGACCTCGCTTCAGTTTTAGAAATTACAGAAGGCCAGCGGCGCGCTGAGAGGTGGGTGGCAGGCCAGGTTCTTACAGAACAAAAGCCATACTAAATGCATTACAACATATTGCCTCCGCCGCATAAATCCATTTAAACTATTTTTCCCTCGCAATCGTATGCTAAAAGTCGCAATTATCTCAGATACTCATCTCGGCTTTGCCTGGGGTGAGGAGAGGCAGGAAGACTCATTCAATAATCTAGAACAAGCCTTCGATGAGATAATCAAACACGAAGCAAATGTTGTGCTGCTGGCCGGCGATATTTTTCATGACAGGATTCCGCGGCAGGAAATTCTAGCGCGCTCGATAGAAACATTTTCAAAATTCGCAGCCAGATTCAAGTCAAAGCCCTTCTGCGTCAAAGCGATAAAGGACAAGCAGGCCCACGATGTCAAGCAGTTCACCTCACCACTCATCGCGATCTGGGGCACGCACGAACGCCGCCACGTTGGCGCGACAAACCCAATGCACATTCTGGAAAAGGCCGGCCTCGTAACGCTTCTGCACGCCGAATCCGTTTTATTGGAAATAAATTCTGACAGACTCGGCATACATGGCCTGTCCGGCATTCCTGAGCCACAGGTGAGGCAGGCGTTGCAAACGTGGGAGCCAGAACCCTTTGAAGATGCGTTCAACGTGATGATGCTGCACCAGAATTTTAAGGAGATAATGCCGCCGGTTGACCACTCCTTGGAGTTTTCTGACCTGCCGACTGGATTTGACCTCTTCGTCCTCGGTCATGTACATAACACACAAATAAAAAAACACCCTCTGCACAAAACGCCCATACTAGTTGTGGGCTCGACTGTTAGCACACAGTTACAGAAAATCGAGTCCGAAATAAAAAAGGGGGCATACATCGCTGAAGTCAGCCGGCAATCCTGCGAGCTGAAATTCCTGCCGATAAAAACGCGCCCGTTTTTCTACGAGCAGGTGCACGTGGCAAACCAGAAGCCTGCAGAAATTTCAATGAAGGTGCGCGACCTGATTGTAAAATACGCAAACCAAAATTGGGAGTTAAAACCAACTGTCCGCATTAAGATTGATGGCGTGCTTGCCCAGAATTTCTCGCCGGCAGACCTGGATGTTGCCAGCCTGGCCCGCGAGTACGCCGGTAAAATAATTCTCAGCATCGACAAATCAAATCTCGTTTCCGAACAGCTAGAGCAGCAATCAAAACTCCTCGCTGAGCTAAAAGCAAAAAAGCTTTCTGTCGACCAAATGGGTTTAGAAATTCTGCAGCGATATTTGAAAGATAAGACCGACGTCAAAAAACTTGAGACAGTTTTCCACCTGCTTGCCGAAGACGAATTAGAAAAAGCAGAGGAAGCAATATAAGATGATACAAAAAATAAAGTTGCGGAACTGGAAATCGCATCTGGAGTCTGAGTTCTCATTTACAAACGGCACAAATATTTTAGTCGGCCCGATGGGATCTGGCAAGACATCCATTCTGCAAGCAATGTCATTCGCGCTCTTCGGAACTTTCTCCGAATTAAAAAGCAAAGACCTCAAGATAGCTGAAATTATTAGCAGAAACGCAAAAATGGACCTTGCTGAAGTTGAGCTTGAGCTTGGCGATTTTATAATCCGCAGAAAAGTAGAATCAAAAAAAGGGACGTCTGAGGCAGTGCTGCGTGACAAAACAGGAAAACTGGTAGCGGGCACCAATCCAACACAAGTAACAGACTACTTGAAGCAATTTCTGAAAATTGACGAGGATATTTTCCTAAAAACAGTTTATGCAAAACAAAACGAAGTTGACTCGTTCCTGAAATTGCCGGCCGGCGAGCGGCGGCAGAAGCTCGATGAGCTAATGGGCTTAAATAAGTTTGATTCTGCGCGGAAAAATTCCACAACGCTGATAAATAAACTGCATGATAAGCAAAAATCCCGCGAAAGCCTGCTGCAGACTTTCAACCTTTCGCAGATTGAATCAGAGCTGTCAAACCTGCAAATCGAAATCAAAAAATCGAAATCTGAAAAGGAAACTATTGTTAAGCTAACTGAAACTGCACAATCTGAAAAATCGCAATCTGAGCTCGAAATAAAACGGCTGCGCGCGCAGTTTGATGAGTTCTCCAGATTAGAGGAACATAGAAACGTGCTCGCAGGCCAGCTCCGCGACCTAGAGCAGAAACTTGCGGGAGCGAAGCTCGACAAAAATCTGGAGATTGTCCTAAGACGTATCGATGAAATAAAAACTGAATTAAATGAGTTTTCAAAGTCGCGGCAAAACCTCGAGGAGAGCTTCCGCAAAACGCACTCGCAATCCATGTCGCTGGAAAAAGAGTTTGGTGCGCTGGACGGCAAGTCAACAGAAATTACTGAGGAGCTGGCAAAAATTTCTGAGCTGAAAAAAGACCTCGAGCAACTAGAGCTGGCCGGCAACATCATCACGCTTGAAAAAGAAATCCAGGGCGCAAAAGACAAAATCAAAGAAGATATTATGTCGCGGCAGGCGTTTGCCGGTGAGATACACGTTTTGCAAAAACATCTTGAAGAGCTAGAGGGCGTTGAAGCGGTCTGCCCAGTTTGTTCCACCAGATTGGAGCAGGCAACCAAGGAATCGCTGATAAAGGAACGCAGGGATAAAATTTCCGTGCTGAAACAGAAGATTGGCGAGTTCGACAAGGAGATTAAAGAACTAGAAGAAAAACAAGAGAAATTTGAACTAGTAAAGGAAAAACAAAAAACAATCCTTGACAAGATTTACGTTGAGGACGAGCTGCACCAGAAAGACAAAGAAGTTGCGGCGCAGATTGCTGAGATTAAAGGCAAGCGCGCAGTCCTGCAGCAATCTGAATCCGATTTTTCAGGGCAGATGGCATCAATAGAAAACGGAATCCGCACGCTTGAGCACGAACAGCAGGAATTACTGGAACAGCGGCGCCTGTACGAACTGAAAACACAGATGTCCGAGCTCGCCGAAGATTACAACAAAATACAGCTTGAGCTCGATAAGAAAAAGATTGATCCAGTCAAATTGAAAAATCTTGAGGCAAAACACGAAGATTCAATTACAAAACTACAATCCCTGCTATCCAAAGAGGAGTCGCTTACCGAGCTTATTGCAGAAAAGGAAAAACGATTTTCCGAGCTTGGGGCGCGCAGGACGCAGGCCAAGGCGCTGGCAGACGAGGTAAAATTATTTGAGACAAAGGTTGAATTCTTAGTGCAATTCAAAAATGCGCTGCTAACAGCACAGGAAACTTTGCGGCGGGAGCTGATAATTGCGGTTAACGAAGTGATGAGTTCAGTCTGGAACCAGCTGTATCCGTATGACAAGTGGAGCTCTGTGCGGTTGAATGTAGATGAGAATGATTATGTTTTGCAGCTGAAGGATACTGACGGAAACTTTGTTAATGTTGCCGGCTTCGCTTCTGGCGGTGAGAGGATGCTTGCCTGCCTGTCCCTGCGCATCGCGTTTGCAAAAGTGATGGCCCCAAACCTGAACATTTTAATTTTAGACGAGCCGACACACAACCTAGATGAAAAAGCAATTTCAACTTTTGTGGATGTTTTGCGGGACAACCAGCTAGGATTCTTAGATCAATTATTTATTGTCACTCATGATGAGAAGCTGGCCGAGGCTGGGGAGAACGTTGTACGATTAAGATGATACTGTTATGTGGCAGAATAGAAACCAAAGACAATTCCGCGGGATTTTCTTGTGACAAAATGCGCGGCACTTTGGCACCTCGTTAAAACTATTGTTTTAACGTTGGCCAAGAAAATGCACTGGCATTTTCTCTGGAATTAAGTAATTTTCATAATGTGATTAGGTTGAAGTGAGTCCCTCTGCCATCTGACTTAAGAAATAAAGAATAAGTATTCTTTCCGCTCCTATTTTATTGTCGCTGATTTTTCCCAACTCTGCACGCAAGTACTCATACCAAACCCCGTAAAGATCTTTGTCAAAAACAGTTATGCCAACTCCCTCCTTAAACACAGCCAGCTTTATGCCTGGGTGCACTCCCTCATCCATCATCTCTTCAAGTGCACTAGCCGGCCCGCGTCGTTGCTCTTCGGTTAAAATATAAAGCTCAAGCTCGCCACCTTGCGGGCTATCGCCGATTATTTTTGTTGTTATGTAGAAACCTCTGGCGAACATGGGCCTTTCCGGGGGCTGTGGTTCTGGTGGTGGCAGCATGGTCTGACTGATTTTAAGGGCGTTAAAAGATTATTGGCTGATCTTATTTTGCAGCTACATCAGAAGCGATGCCGCGATTACCTGCAGTAACTAATACTACTGTGTCGCGTGATTTTGGTAAAATCAAGTGAAATCCGCCGTGGTGCGCTCTCTGCCCAACACCTGGCACCGCGTATCTTACGGTGCCAACAAATGTTAGAGCATGTTTACCAAACAGGCCCGCCTCTTCATCCGACGGGCATATTGGTGTTAGCGGCGTTAGGTATGTGGGTTTTGCTGAAGTCTCCACGTACAGTGGCACCTCATGGCCGCGTACGTTTCCAAGTAACACGGTTGGTTTTCCAGCTTTAACATCCGCGGACATAACTTGATGTACCTCTCTCAAGTCGTCCACTGCTGAAGCTCGTTCAGCGTGATAATCACTGCGCATACCAAACATTTCTATTAATTCTAAAACTTCACGCAGGCTGGCCGCAGCGCGCATATCTCCGAGCTTAGCCCGCTCTTCTGGGCGCAGGTATGGGCTATCTTTTAGGCTATTTCCCTGCACAAGTTGTGCAAGCTCGTACATTGCCTGCCTGCCCACTTTTCCAGCTGGAGCTCTTAAATCATAAATTCCTCTGCTCGTCACTCTGCCACGAGAATTTCTTTCTTCAATGAGCAAAGCACCGACACCTGCGTAATCCAAAGTTAAGCTACCGATTCGCCTGCCTTGTGCATCGTGAAATGCCCAAGCGTTGAAATTACCAACAGATTCTACCGACACTGCTTGCGGCACTGTATGTTGGTTTGTTCTGGCGAAACGTACGCCGCGAATCAAACTTTTTGCCTGGCGCGGGCTTAAATCACCAGTCTTTTTTAATGTATCAAACGTATCTAAACTAACTTGCCGTGGGTTTACAACTCCAATCTCATCACCATCGCGGCGGATCACTACAAAACTACCATCAGATATAAATTGATCATCAGGCCGTACAGGCTTCCGCAAATGAACAATTACGCCATCTTCGGGAGTTTGTATTAAAAGCTCTAAATCCTCTTTTCCAGCTTTTGGTAACGCCCTGCGTGCAACTAATGCTTCGCGCACGGCGTCCAACGCTTCACCTTCGTAGCCCTCTGGTATTAAACCACCCATCTTAAATCCGCCTAATCCGCCTTTATAAATCTTGTGATAGGTCAACCAGACATATCATAAAACGTAACAGAACATATCTAAAAATAAGAGTAAAAAAACAAAAAATCTGTTCTACCGCCTTAGACTTCAGCTAATTTCTTAGAGATCTCGGCCAAGACTTCGGGCTCTTTCGGCAGCGTTATCGATGTCTTGAACCGCTTGCCTGTGCCATCTGGCAGGTAGAATCCGCGTGAGATCGAGACAAACTCGTTCTCGCCTTCATCTGTTTTGGCTATTTTTCGTGCAACTTCAATAAAATTGTTGTTGCCGAACTTTATTTCTTCAGCTTTTATGGTCTGAAATTCGACTTTTTTTCTTTCACCATCTTCAAATCTTGGCATTTCATTCACCTTTTTTCCTTTTATTCCTCTTTCTATCTTTTTGTTTTACGAATTGCAAAAAATTGCCTTGCAATTTTCTGCCACACTCGCCGTACCGGTTCGTGTTATCCTAGAACTCTTGTGTTTGTTCATGGTGCATTCGCATTGATATCAGATAACCAGGGGTTTTTAAGCTTTCCGTAGCTGCATAGCAGCGAGCGCAGCGAAGCCGGGCTTCGCTTGCGGCGGCAGTCCAGATTTTGTCGTATAAACAGTAACCGGTCTTACTCAGCTTCCCCAACAACGGCCCTACGCGCAGCAACAGCACCAGACATAAAACTAACATAAGCAGTTATTAGTATAGGTTTCCAATCAAAATACTCTGTTAAAGGTCGTAGGCGCGCCTGAGCAGGAAATGGATGTGGCTGGCCCAGTACCTGTCCGCCGTGGAACAGTCCATCTACAACATCACTCAAACTTGGTTGTGCAGCTTCAGTGCCACTACTATTAACGAGCGCGATAAAACCGTCTTTGTGTTGCAGCATCCTCTGAAGCGCATCTTCTGCTGACAATAAAAACCCAATTCCCACCCCTGCCAGAGTTGTACCAGCAACAAATGCGATCGGATGTTTTTGTATCGCAGAGTATATTCTTTGAAGTATCATGCCTAAGTTTTATTTTAGGTATTTATAAATCTTTCCATATACCAAACACAACGTTTATATTGCCTTAACAGAATTAACTACCATGGTTCTCGAATCAATAGTTTCAGTCAGGACAGCAGAGCGCAAACCTTGGGAGATGGCCCCGATTGGGTTTACTTATGTCGGTGTCGCGTCTATGCTCTCCCTCTGGCTGTTCCCCGCACAGGCCAGCGTTGCGTCCATTCTGTTTGTTGTGGTGGCTGGCCTACCGTTAATGTTAGGAATTTTTCAGTTTGAGGAGTGGAAGAGCAAGACGCGCGTGTCTGTACACAAGCATCTCTGGCCGTTCTTCATCTTCCTGTTTGTCGGGATGGTTGGCGGCTATGTTGCACTGCACCTACTATTGCCGGCCGCACAAACACAGAATTTATTCTTCGCGCAGACAAACGCAATCGAACACATCACCGGCAACGCAATCGGATTAAACCTGGGCGTGCAGGAAATCCTTCTTAATAATCTAAAAGTCCTTGTGGTCGCGGCAATTCTATCGGTGTTGTATGGCGCTGGCGCAATTTTCATTCTAGCGTGGAATGCTTCCACGATCGCGGCCGCAATCGGCGCCGCGGCATCCAATAGTTTAGTGGGTGGGCTCACCCGCTATCTCTTGCACGGCATTCCCGAGATCGGCGCGTACTTCCTTGCGGGCCTGGCCGGCGGCATTATCTCGTTCGCAATCATCCGGCATGATTACAAAACAAAAAAATTCAAGAAAGTTTTGTGGAATGCTGCAGACCTTATGCTCGCGGCGATTATTTTGCTCGTGGTGTCTGCGCTCATAGAAACAAATATTTCGCCGCTGATTTAAACTTAAACTAACCTTTTCCCTCTTCGTTTCTTCTGCCAGTTGAATTTTCTCATCTTCGAGTCTGGGAATCCGCAGCTGGCACAGCGTTTCTTCTGCATGTGATAGGTCTTTCTGCCGCAGCGCCTGCAGCGCATGTGCGTTTTCTTTCCGCTTCTCTTTCCTTTGGATGGTGTGCCTTTCATTCAAAACTCACTAACTTGACGGGCTTACAAATACGATCATATCCCCGCGGATGAAGACCTGCCCAAGTTTTCTAGCTGTCTTCCCATCTTCATCTCTCTCCTCGGCGTCCTCTAACACTGTGTTAATGTGAATGTCAAAAGCTTTTAGAACGCCAAGCACTTGGCGCTTATTTTTCATTTCCACTAACACGCGTTTGTTCCGCGCTGCATTGAGCGCATCTAACGGTCTTTCAAAGTCCATTTCAATTTCTCCACGGCAATGCCGAATACTGAAACGCTTGTTATTTGGTATTTAAGCTTTACTATGCGAGCCGCCGGTTGCGGCGACTAGCATACCATACACTGGCTCACACGATGGAAGCATGTGTCCACTTCGCTTCAGTTCATCTCCGCATCTTCGTGCAGCCATGTAGTACTCGCGGGCAAGGTCTGCATCTCCAAAGTGCTCGGCTAACACATAACCCAAATTTTCATAAGTCCTGAAAGAAAGCGTACAAACTGTGCCGGCAAATCTCGCATCATGTTTGACCGGATTAGTTTCGCCCAGCCACTCAAGTACTTCTGCTGCGCCCAAAAGAAGTCTAAGTGCCCTTTGTTGATCAGTCTTTGAATAATAATGCCCAAGTCGTTCGCTAGTACGCACGTATTGCATTAACACATTCGTTTCTAAATTCCGCGGTTCCGCTACTGCTCTGCTCTCAATCCGCAAACTCCATGGCACTTGTTCTTCAATTTTTTGCCCATCATACTCCATGCCCACCGTAAATGGAATTTCATCAACTAAACCGCGCAACATAACAAATGCAATATTCAGATACCTAACACCAATCTCCTCTGGTAAATGTGCCGTACCGGCGGTAGAATATCCCTCTGCAAGATCGAGCTTTCCTTCTATGCTACCACTACAATTTTTTATTATACATTCTAACGCAACATCGGCCATCTGTTTCGATAAGCCTGCCTGCTCAGTAGATAATGTAAGAACAGCACGCCGCAGTATGCGCGCCTCGTGAATTGTGCCTGGACGCCAACCAGCTTTAAATTTATGTATTACATCGTCAAACCGCGACATGCAAAACCCAGGCTAGAAACCCTTTTAAACCCTTCACCTAATGCCATACAAAAATGGCACTCTGGCAGGCAAGGCCAACAAGGACAGCAAGCGGTGGGCGCTACAAAATGTTTAGAAAGAAACGCTCACGGGAGCTCGGCTCAGACCCGACGCACACAAAGGCCGGCGAAAAATTAGTCACGAAAGCTGTCCGTACGCGGGGGGGCGGCCAGTTTACAAGAATTTTAACAGCAGACAAGGCGAACCTGAT
Organism: Candidatus Woesearchaeota archaeon; assembly: GCA_964619325.1. GTDB lineage: Archaea > Nanobdellota > Nanobdellia > UBA10117 > UBA10117 > CAZUEL01. Next base: position 25,440 of record CAZUEL010000006.1, read on the forward strand.
GCTCTCGCCAGGCAAGTTCAAACTCACAAAAATAAAAACTGTGAAAGAAAACCCCGCAAACAGGCACTTCAGCCGAATGAACGTGCTGACAAAGGGCGCAGTCATTGATACCGACGACGGTTTAGCAAAAGTAACAAGCAAGCCAGCACGACATGGTGTAGTGAATGCTGTATTAATTGCTAAATAATAAATTTCACAATTATAATATTGGTAATGAAATGGGCGGAGTACCTTCAGTTAATCTCGCGGATTATGTTTTAAGACCAGATGCAAACTTAAACAGATTTGCGGCAGATCTGGCGGGCGTGATGCAAACCATGTATGGGCGTGACTCCTATCAAAAATTACGAAGGACCAGCGCTAGCCCCAACAATGATCCGGCCACAGTAACTGCAGGAGAACCAGGATTTGCGGAACGCTTAGCAGCTATGACCCTCCTACGCCTGTCTGGCGGCAGCGGTAACTTAGACGCTGAACTCATAACCTGTGCCTTTGCAGAATCAAATACAGTACCGAGCATATTCGTTAACCTAAAAACGGGCGATATCAGAACGTCATCCGAACGAATCATAAATATTTCGCCTGAGCTTTATGAACAAATTGAGCAACATCTTACCAGAAAACCCAGCCCCGAAAAATAAGGATGACCACAGGAGTGCCATGAATGCTGTGCTGATTGGCAAGTGAAAACTCGAATACTTTTAAATCTTTATGGTAAAATCGACTGAAGTCGCCGAAAGGCTTTTATGCTCAAACATCGAAAGCCTTTTAAAGCTTATTGTTTGGTTTTGTTAGTTGATTAAAATGAGTTCTTTCGTAAAGCGCTGCCCGGAGTGCAATTCAATCAACCTTGGCAACGATGAGAAGAAGGGCGAGATTGTATGCCGCTCGTGCGGCTTTGTTTTAGATGACAATCACGTAGACACAGAAGCCGAATACAGGAATTTTGAGGACAGCGATACTGACAGGCGAAGGACAGGCTCGCCAGTCTCGTTTACGAAAGCTGACATGGGCACATCCACTCAAGTTGGCTCAAAGTCTGACGTTTACAATTTACCGGTTGGCCAGCGAAGAAAAGTTCTAAGGATGCAGCAATGGCAGCAGCGCTCCTCAACATCGCTGGAACGAAATTTGAAATACGCGCTGGTAGAACTAAAGAGAGTTTCATCTTTGCTAAACATACCGCCGTCAATCGAAGAGGAAGCCGCAAGGATTTACAACCTTGCAGTCCGCCAGTCCCTCGTAAGAGGCAGGTCAATGGATTCTGTTGTCGTGGGCGCAGTTTACATATCCTCGCGCAGGTTTAACCTCCCAAGGTCGCTCAATGAGATTTGCAAAGTCACCGGCTCAAACAAACGTGATGTAGGCAAGACTTACAGATACATCGCCCGCTCATTGGGAATAAAATTACTGCCATCCGGCCCAGGCGACTATGTTCCGAAATTCGCGAATAAATTAGGATTCAGTTCGGTAACACAGACGAAAGCCGTCGAACTCTTGAAGAAAGCGCAGAACTTGGAATTAACATCCGGCAGGGGCCCGATCGGCTTGGCTGCAGCCGCGTTGTATGTTGCATCCCTGATTGCCGGCGAGAAACGCACGCAGCGGGAGATCGCAGATGCAGTCGGCATTACAGAAGTTACAATACGAAACAGGTACAAGGAAATCATAGACAAGCTGAACCTTACGAAGACAGTCGAACGATTAGAGAAGCAGGCCGAGATTGCAAAGGGGAGATAATTATTTTTTAAAATTTAAATGTGCTAATTAATATGCGCTCGGTTTTGATATTTTTATAAATGGTTTTTTATCTGAGTTTAGCCATAAACATTTCAAAAAAATTGTTTTATCCGCATTCGTTCTTATTCCCATTGGATTGAAGTGTGTCCTTGTTGCGGCGAAACCGTTTGTATGCAAGGCAGCAATCACATCTGAAATTTTTGGAATTTGTTTTAATTTTAATGTTGCTAAGTCATAAAAACCAAAAGAATTTATTTCTGATTCGTCAGCAATTGTGTGTAGTAATTTCTGTGTTTCCCAAGAGATTTTAATATTTCTCGGAATTTGTAAGCCAAATTCTTTTTCAAGTTTTCGTATGGTGCCAGCCTTTGTATTTTCATAGTATCTTGCCTGCCTCGCAAGTTTTCTCATTTGCTCAACTAATTTTTCATCCCACAACCTTCCAAGCCACATCGGACCAGCACCCGCATACATTCCAACTTGTTTCAGAACCTCATCGGCTTTTTTCGCCCCAGATTCTGCGCGCAGATAGGCGCGCATGTAGTGCAGCGTTGAGTGCACAAAGATTGGCGTCAAAGCAAGTTCATACTGCGCACCAACTTCAATAATTTTCTTGAGCAAAATCCGAATTCCTATTTCGTGCATCAGCTCGCTTCGTATTGGCCTAGACTGGTAAATTCGCCGGCATGCATTCGCGTTCACGCCGCACAAGTTTGCGGTATCGGTTGCAGTCACTGCAAGAATTCCGCCGCGCGGATTCAACGCTTTCACTGCAGCGTCAATGAAAGGAACTGGTGTGCCAAACGGGTCAATATCAATGTAATCAAAATATATTTTCTTGTTTAATTGATATTTGCGTGCAAGAAATTCGTGCGCCCGAAGATTGAAAATATTTAATTTTATTTTGTTGTGCACAGCGTTTTTCCGAATTAGTTTTACTGCAGTTGGGTTGGCATCGTTTGCGAAAATGTTTTTCAGGCCAGCCTCCTTCGCAAATCTTATTGCACGAACTCCAGTAGCGGACAATAAATCCAAAACAGCAGAATTTTTATTTAACAAACAGGCAGAAAGTAGCACCGAAATATCACGATTAGTAACTTGCACTGGATTGAAGAACGCGGGATTTTTCGCAATAATTCTACTAACAACTGGTACAAACAGTTCAACGCCGCCCTCAGTCACTTTGTTGAGTTTCATGAATAAGAGATGTTGTGATGCTTTAAAAATTTAAATCTGGCTCGCCAATATTTCCCGCGCACGGCCATTGAAATATGTTTCAAGTCCAGCTGCTAATACTTGGAGTTCCGTTGAGTGCGGCTGCCGCGCGGCATACGCTCCTTCATACATCTCCTGCACAGTCATTTTTAGCCCCATTACCATACCGCCCATCGGATCTGATATTGTAACAGTTGTATCCGCAATGCGGCTGCCGGGCTCTTGACTAAAGAAGAGTTGCAAAACACCTGATGGTAACGGCGTTACATTTGGGACGTCGATCCTATGCACCACAGGCATCTCAACACGCGCATCCTTAACCCGTGCATAATACTTTTGCTTTAATTCGAAATCAAGTTGCGCCAATTTTATTGCATGCATATAGGCTATGCAACCCAACCCAAGAACCCACGGATGGGCTTCTGGCAGTGCAGCTCTGTAAATTTCATTCCGCCTTTCTGGTATGGCCAGCGCGTGTGTGCTGGCAAGACAGCCGCCCGCCTGCTGAACTATTACGTTTGCTAAATTATCAATAAATGCGAGATAATACGGAAGCTGCCCCTCCAAAACGTTACAATAAGCCTGTTCGCAGTCTAGGTGTGCGCGTGTCTCTGTGACAGCAGGGCTATTGCGTACGATTGGCTGTGCTTCTGGTGGTAATTCAGATATTACTTGTTTGACATATTCCCTACCATCCTTAATCCTAAATTCCAACGCCCGCAATTTTTCCTTCAAAATCATCTGGCCCCAAATTGGATCAACCAAAATACCGCTAACAATAGTTATGGTATCTGCCAGCCTTGGATGTTTCTCAGCAAAATCAGAGAGGAATGCTTCGTCTAACGCCTCAAGCTCCTTTCTACCAAACCACTCTATTGTTGGATTGAGGGTGCACTCAACTCCACCCACAACAACTCCTTTCCAGCGTTCATACCATTTTTTGTTAATTATAGGCATGCCCTGCACACAAAAATTGCGTTTAAAAGGCTAACTAATTTATTACATCACGACAAACAGCTCGCCACCCTTCTCGACAATCTTGTAAGCGGTTGCATCAATCTTTGCCGGCCCCCTAAGAACCTTGCCATTCGTTACGTCAAACTGCGCACCGTGCCATGGGCATGTCACGATATTACCATCGCAAACACCATCCCAAAGCGGGCCACCCACGTGCGTGCAAGTGCCATTGATGCAGTGAAATTTTCCGTCGACATTAAACACCGCAAGCCGCTTGCCCTGCACTGAGAAGAGCTTTCCCTTGCCCATAGAAATCTCGGATGCTGTACCTAACTTGACTTCTGTCATAGCAAAAGGTTTATACGCACATATATAAACATTGTGAAGGCATGCCCCATCCATTTGTTAATTACTTCTGCAGATTTGATTTGTCCTCCGATGACTATGTGATGCCAGCTTCCAGTTACCTGATCGAAGAGATTGCAGAAATTCTTGGCTTGCCGGCGAATAATGTGCAGCCAATAATAGCTTTCACTGTGCCACACATAACACTCAGAATTGCAGTGCCGCAGGGCAAGCTCGCGCTCCTAGAAGACCGAATTAAGACCATTGAAAGCCATTTCGCAAAACAAGGTTGGCTCAAATCCGCGCCCACTTAACTTTATTTTTATCTAAAACAGAAATTATGTGGTCTCGCTGTTCTTTTTTTACACCCTTCCACTCCACAAAAACTTTTTCCGGCTTTGGGATTGTTTTATTAATAGTTTGTAAAATAACATCTTCAGTTAAATTCTCGGCTGCATACTTCGGGCAGATATGTCCAAACGCAAAACTCTCGCCGAATAACTTCTTTGTGAACTGTGGGCAGTAGTGCCCGCCGCCAAAGCCAACTACCACTGGCGCTTTTTCTATCAGTTCTGAAACTAATTTATAAATTACTTTCGCAGCAGCCGCACACGCGATTAAATCGTTCCACTCGCGCTCTGACGAGCCGACCTCGACAAATAATATTGGCAAATCAAGTGTCGGCCCGTGGTGGGTTGCTTCGATGCCAACGACATAACCTTTCAATTTCAAATTTTCCTTTTGCAGCTTTTGATATTCCAAAACCGCGGTGCGTTGGTAAAGAGCCGGCGCAATTGACAACGTCCGCGCAGATCCGCTATGTGAAACATCCTCACCGAAATTTCCGGTAAAGTGCGCGTTTAACATCGGGACTTTTGCTTCTGATTTGTGCGTGGACGCGACAATTATAATTTCTGCATTCTTTATTCGTGCCAAGTCATTTTCTAAATCCAAAACATTATTTTTTGTGTTAATTATTTGCACATCTATGGGCAAGTCCATCTTCGAAAGAAACTTCCCAATATTTTTACTCGCGATATTTGCTTCCGACACAACTATATATTTCATCCTACAAACTCTTTAAAAGTTCAGTTAAAAAACTGTCGCATGAAACTTAAGGTCGGCATCACCGGCACGCACGGCACTGGCAAGACATCCCTTGCGCACTCGCTGGTCGGCCATCTGAAGGAACTCGACTTCAACGCAGGCCACATCCGTGAATTCGTGCGGGACTGCCCACTGCCCGTCGGCACGGAAAAGGAAAATTCATCGGCTGCACAGACGTGGATTCTTTGCCGGCAGCTGATTGAAGAACTAGAGGCAGTCCACAAGTACGACATCCTGATTTGCGACAGGACTGTGATCGACAATTACGCTTACTTCCTCTGGAACTTACGGACAGGCAGACCTGCCGCCGAAGAGCTGCAAAAAATCGCCGCGGGAATTTTCGAGAGCTGGGCAAACACCTATGACTTTGTAATAAAACTGCCAATCAGCGTGCCGCTGTCCGCAGACGGATTCCGAAGCACAGACTTACAGTGGCAGCGCGAGATCGATAGTATAATCACAGAACTTCTTGTAGCAAAAAACGTGAAGCACAATGTAATAAAAATGGCACCGAACAGTACAAGGGTGCAAGACATTCTCAAAATAATTAACATACCTCCCGAGGAAAAGCAGGAAATTTCAAGGCAAGAGCTAGCTGAGATTGGCGATTAAAGTGCAAACTCAATCAAGCCTACCGGGCATACCTGCCGAGCAATACCGCTTCTGCTAAACTGTGGCCTGCCATTGCTATCTCCACTTCGGCTTTTGTCACACCCGCAGGCAATTTCAGCTCGGAATCTAATGCATATAATTTAAACAAATATCTGTGCTCGCGGTCTGGTGGGCATGGCCCGCCATACGAATTTGTTCCGCTCGTGTTTCTGCCCAATATCCCTTTTGGATTCTGGCCTTCCACAATATCTTTTGTTTCCGACGGAATATTAAAAACAACCCAGTGATCCCAGACCAGAATATTGAATTTCTTTTTTACAAAATCCGGAATATCTGAATCGTCCATGATTAAAACTAAAACCTTTGCATTTTTCGGCACGCCAGAAATCTGTAGCGGTGGTGAAATATTCTCGCCATCGCAGGTGTATTTACTTGGGATTGTGCCATTCTCCCGGAAAACAGGTGAAGTGAGTTTCATACATCACAAAAACGGTAAAACTATAAAAACTTTTCTAAAACAGCATAATCTCTTTTTCCGTGAGCGGGCGCCACTTTCCCAGAGGCAAGTCACCGAGCTTTATCTCACCAATTGAAATTCGTTTGAGCGTGAGCACTGGGTGCCGGACAGCTTCCAAAGTACGGCGAATCTGCCGCTTCCGGCCCTCAGAAATTTTAATTACCAAAACTGAATAGTTTCCTCGTCCCAAAACTCTTACGGAACGGAATTTTGAAATATATTTTATCACTTCGCCGTCCTGCTCTGCGACAACTGGCACGCCATTCAGCAGCTTAGCGGTGGTTTCATCAGAAATTTTGCCATCAACCTTTGCGATGTAGACTTTGTTTATTTTCTGCCGCGGGTGCGCGATCGCGTCCGCGAATTTTCCGTCGTTTGTAAACAACAGCAGACCTTCGGTATCCAAATCCAGCCTGCCGACATTGAAAACCGAATTAAGCTCCTCGTTGGACAATTTATTTCCCTCCACAGATTTTTCTTTTATTAAATCCTGCGCGAGTTTCCTGCCGCGGGCGTCTGATTTTGCCACTAAATATCCAGCTGGCTTGTTCAGCATAACATAAACGCTGTCCTTAACCGCAGATACCTTCTGACCTGCAATCTCAACCTTATCTTTCCCGCCGACCTTCGTGCCAAGCGTTGCAGCTTTGCCGTTCACCAAAACCTTGCCAGACTTGATTAGCTCCTCTGCTTTGCGGCGGGATGGGGCGAGGCCTGCACGGGCGAGATAGGCTTGGAGACGAATTTCTGCCATACAATAAAAGTTGCACAGAACCTTTATAAATTATGGTTTGAAGTAAACAGTTATGGAAACCGATTTGAGCAGAAAAGGACCGAAGGATTGCGTTGATAGTCGGGACTCTCTTTATTTGCCGACTGCTTGAATTTTTTCTTAACGATAAGCAGAAGTTTTTGCTGCAGAAACTTATTTTGTTTAATGGAAATGCAACGCAATTTGTTTCTTCTGTAAAAGATATGCCAAACTCAACCGTTTGGCATAATCTGAGAATTTTGCAGAAGATTGGCATTGTTACTTTTGGCAATTCTTCAAAAATTAATCTAAATCCCGCAGTAGCTCAACCAGTAGAGCGCCCGGCCGTAAACCAGAAGGTTGCTTGTGCAAGTCAGGCCTGCGGGACCAAAAGGTGATACGAAATGGAAAAATTGGAAAAACTAGAAGAAGCGTTGACTGAGCAAAGCTCAGTTGCGCCGAGCCGCAAAGCGGCTTCGGAAACAGAAACTAGAACAGAGAATGTTGGGACAGCTGGCTTTCTAGTCGGAATTATAGCTGGTACAGTAGCAGCAAATATATACATAAGAAATTCGAATGTAATTGAAACATTCCAGAGGTCGGGCGTACAAAGCATGGATGGGCAAATTTACATAGGTAGTGCTTTTGCCTTTGGATTGGCATTCGCTGTCCTGTTTTCAAGCGTATACGACTGGTACGCCACAAGGCAGGCAAACATTAATAAACCAAAAGGCAGATGATAAAATATGGACACTGCAACCAAACTTAATCTCATAAAAAGAAACACTGCCGAGATTGTAACAGAAGATGAAATCCTGAAATTAATTAAATCCAAAAAATCTCCGGTTGTGTACTGCGGCTACGAGCCGTCCGGCCCAATACATCTCGGGCACATGGTTACTATTACAAAGCTGATGGACTTGCAGAAGGCGGGCTTCAAAGTCAAAGTGCTGCTCGCGGATTTGCACGCATACCTCAACAAAAAAGGCGACTGGAAACAGATAGAAAAAGAAGTGCAGCATTGGGCGACCGGCATCCGCGCCCTCGGATTAAAATCAGAAGTCGTGAAAGGCACGAGCTTCGAGTTCAAGAAAGAATATTGGACTGACGTTATCCAAATGGCCCTCAAAACAACAATCAATCGCGGCTTGCGAAGTATGCAGGAAATCGCCCGCGACATCGAGAACGCCACAATTTCGCAAATGCTCTACCCATTGATGCAGGCCGAAGACATAAAATTCCTTGGGGTTGATGTTGCACAGGGCGGGATGGAGCAAAGGAAGATTCATATGCTAGCCCGCGAGCTTCTGCCAGAGTTAGGTTTCAAGGCACCAATCGCACTGCACACGCCTTTAATCACATCGCTGAAAGGCCCCGGCTCAAAAATGTCAAAGTCAGTCCCGGGCTCAGGAATTTCTGTAATTGATTCGGATGATGAAATCAGAAATAGCATAAAGGGCGCGTACTGCCCTGAGAAAGTCGCACAGGATAACTTGAACCCGCGACGGGTTCAAGGAATGGAAAACGCATCGGGCGTTTTTCATAATCCAATCCTACAAATCGCGCAGCTGATTATTTTCCCGCGGATAAAAGAGTTCAAAGTTGAACGCCCCGCAAAATTCGGCGGCAACGTCACTTTTGCGGACTACAAAGGGCTGGAGCAGGAATACTCTGCTGGCAAGCTGCATCCGATGGATTTGAAGACCGCGGTAACGAAATACCTGATAGGAATAATCGGGCCGATTAGGAAGAAGTTTTAGTCGCAGTAAACTCCATAACCGAAAAATTTATAAACTGTATTGTAATAATAATAATAAGAATGAAACGCACCTTCCACGCGCCGGGTATTGGGAATGTAGTTTACCAGCCAGACGTATTTCGCCCAACTATGGGCTGGATACCATTGACTGCAAGAGAAGCCTTAAGCATTCTTGGAACGCAGGCTTTTCAAGAGCAATTTAACTATCGTGAACGCCCTCCCGCACTCTATGTGGCCGAAGCTGTGGCATATTACCCAAAACAAGGGCAGGCCATTCTAGTTCGCAGAGAAGAATCTCCAATACTAAAACGACCAACAGATTACGCTAAACCCGATGAATTTTACCTCACTAAGGAAGAAGCCAGCAGAATTTTAGGCTTAGCAAATTTAAACTTAGAAAACGGCGGCATCAAAGCACGTCACGCTGTGCTAGACTTGAACGGTAGAACTAATCCAGAAAGTTATGACCAAGTAATCTCTTGGCTGTTCGGGCCTGTAAGCTGCTCGCATATTGATGTCATTGGTTTAAACAACGAGAATTTAAGAAGTTTACCACACCGCCCGTTTGCGCGGCCCATAACAGTTGGTCCATCTCATATTGGATTAGGGGTGGGTGGGTATTTTGGTGCAGTGCCGGGAACGCTCTATCACTCTGAACAAGTAGCGCCGGCATTGGTTGCTTAAATTTTTATTTCCAAGCGTTTAGCAGACTAAAAAATTTTTAGAAAAACTTTTAAGCAGTCCCTGTACAAAATATCACACAATGGTACCAACAAAAATATTCTTCACAAAGGGCGTCGGCCGCGACAAGGACAAGCTGGACTCTTTTGAGCTCGCGCTAAGGGATGCTGGCATATCACCATTCAACTTAGTCCACGTCTCGAGCATCTTCCCGCCCGGCTGCCAGATGGTTTCCAAAGAAGAGGGCCTGAAATTCCTAAAACCGGGCGAAGTAGTTTTTGTTGTTGACTCGCGCGTTTCCACAAACGAACCAAACAGACTAGTCGCAGCATCAGTCGGCTGCGCCCTGCCTGCTGATAAGGGCCAGCACGGCTATCTTTCGGAGCACGAGGCATTTGGCGAGACAGACGAGAAGGCAGGCGATTATGCAGAGGACTTAGCTGCGCAGATGCTTGCCAGAAGCCTAGGCGTAAACGTTGATGACAACCTGAGATGGGATGAGAGAGAAAAATTATACAAACTCTCTGGCCAGATTGTAAAAACATTCAACACAACTCAGTCGGCCTTGGGCGACAAAACAGGTATGTGGACGACTGTTGTTGCAGCAGCCGTGCTTGTGCCATAATGTTTTTAAATCCACTTTATTCTGCTGAATTATGCGCCTCAGACAAAGTCTAGAGACTCGTACAGCACCTAGGCAAGTAGCGCCAGATCGAACGGTAGAACACATAGATATGCCGCTAGGTCTAAAACCAGCAGAGGCGGTGCTTTTTAATTATGGTGGAGTGCTCGGCGGCGATGGAATAACTTTAGAGCAAGTGATGCAAGCTCTGGGAATACATCCGCGGCGGTTTAAGGATTTTAAATTTGCGTATGATTCCGCATTGATGTCGTATCAGCGCCATGGCAGACATATGTTTGAAACTGAACAACAGTTTTGGGAAGGAGTTTCAGCACATTTGAACTTAAGTGGCATACACCTGCGCGAAACACCATATGGGTTATTGACCCGCACAGATAACCTGAACCGGCATATTGGCAGTAGGGATTTAGTTCAACGGCTGAGAGCTGCGAATCACGGGGTAGAGCTGGCTATTTTCACAAACATGACTCCGCCCGAGGCAAATTATTGCAGAGAGCTTGGCAGATTTGATGATTTCAACGACAGAGTATTCTTATCGTGTGAGACTGGCCTGTTGAAAGGCGAGGGCCGTGCACAATCATACCACATAGCTGCAGGCCTGAATCATCCGGATAGAATTATTCTCATTGATAACAATCCTGCGCACATACGCGAAGCTGAATTATTTGGCATTAAAACAATAAACTTCTCAGTCGATCCGACTGCAAAAAAACCATATGCCCCGTTGGAAGCTAAGCTTACAGAATTGGGCGTAAACATTTAAGTAGCAAATGAATCCCAATGGCGTTGCTTGGTCTTATGCTCCCGCGTTGAATGTTATAACTGCTGCGGTTCTCGTCCCCTAATCTTCTGACACAGAAAGCTTGCCAGCAATACCAACTGAGCTTGAACTGTAGGATTTCTGCCTGCCTGCAATCTTTGCCCTTGCTGTTGCGGATGGCAGGGAGAGGCTGCCAAATATGCCAAGCGACGACTTCAGGCCGTAAACGAACACGCGCTCCTCGTTCGGGTAGATGTTATCTAATCTCCACACCAATTTTACGTGGCCATGCTCGTGTTTTATCGCCTCTGGCTCTGCCATCTCAAACTCCTTCAAAACTTTTAGCGGAGTCGGAACTAAATCAATAATAGTAACGCCCTGCAATGTCTGGTTTGTAGTATTCTTGACAGAAAGTTTAACCCGAAGTGATTTTGCGCTCTTTGATACAGATTTACTTACCACCAACTCCTTGCCATAGTAAACGAGCAGCAGATATGCAACTATCAGAATCACGATAACTAATGTGACCAACCAAACATACGAAACAGAGTAGGCCACTGTTGTCCTGCCGCCTGGGGCGAGATTGAGTTGCCAGCTCGCAGAGGACTGGCCGTTGTGCCGCGTTACAGCCGCTTTCGGATTTGCAAAGAAGAACGGCCTCTGGCTCGTTGGGAATTCCACTGAATATTCCCTTGCGGCCTGCTGGTTGCCTACGTTTTCAAAAATAATTGTGTGCTTCGTGCGCAAGAAGTTTTTGTCCACGGTCTCGCTAGCCTGTATGTCGGAGCTTGCAACGACTTCAAATCGTTTCAGTTGTGTGTTCAGCAGCTTGCCATTCCTGTAAACATCAACGACAATCGTGTGCCTGCCAATCGGGACGTCTTTGCTGATGGCCAGTTTCTCGCTGAGCGCTGACACTGCATCACTATACTTAACAGCACCTATGTTAAATTTTTTTGTAGGAAAAAAGTCAGATGAAATCTCGCCGGACAGGCCGGAGATCGTGTTTGTACCGGCGTTTTTGATGACAACTTTCAAATCATAAGTTCCTGGGGCGACCTGGCCTGGCAGGTCTATGCTTGATGTTATGTGCGGAAGCTCTGA